>NZ_BLJH01000043.1:0-25702 GCF_009811895.1 Novosphingobium sp. TCA1
CATGCTCACGCGCAGAACCGCAAGGCTTTGTCAAAATTGAGAAACTTCCGAATCCGGCTCTTAGAGAACGCGCTTTCACTGGATTGCCCAATTGATAAAGATGGCCTCAGGGTAAGCAGGAAGCACTTATCTAAAATTACCAATATAAGTGAACCTCGCTTATTCTCTGACCCATTTGTGAATATAATCTCACGCAAAGAAGGGGAGATAAGAAGAGAGGCGTCAATAAGCAAAGTATATCCGTTGCTGGATGATCGCCGTTACGACTTCCAAGGGCTTATTCCAATCTGGGGTAAAAATTTTTGCGCTCGGATCGGCATCGGATTTGTCGAATTTGCTTCGACCATTACAAAATCCTCACGGAATTCTCATTATTCAATATTGATCGGCGTACTTGATTTTATCGGATCGAGTAAAGCGCCGGATTGTATCTCCGTCGTCAAAGCTGCAACCAAAGGAAAGCCAATCTCTCAATGGCACTGGGAGAATGCACTCTGGGAGTGGAGAAATGATCTCGTAGATAATTCAAAGGCGAGACTCAAGGAGACTACGACACGCCGGTATATCAATACCGCTCGGTCGATGGCTGACGTTTTCTCCAGCAAGAGAATCGTCCCAGGTCTGCGAAATCCCATAACGGCAAAGAAGAACTCTGCTAAGAAGGGCGGAAAGCGCAAGACCGTCGCAGAGGCAGTTAAGCTTTCCGACGTCGCACCAAGCGATAATGGAAAATTGAGTTACATTGATTTTGCCCAGTCTTATTTGAAAGGTGCGGCGAAGAAGTTCTCAATTGACATCACGTCTGAGGAATCATCCGCATTTCTGTCTGTATTAGATGCTGAATTACAGCGGGATACAGGCCTGTCGGCCGATCCAACTCAAGCCATTCTCATGGTGATAAATAGAAGGCTCGATGCCATTCAAAGGGTTGCGGAAGCGAAATACCGCTTTTGGAGATCTCACCACGATCAAGGAGAGATTATCGCTCGACAAGCGAACATTGATCCTGACAAGTTCTTTGCCGGATATTCTGCTCTCAATACTTATGATCGAGCAATAGTTTTATCGCCACATTTCCCTGCTGCGAATGAAGAATTAACTGATGATCGACGCTATCTCGGTATCGCTAACATGCTCAAGATCGCGATCACGAGATACAATGGCTTAATGCCGAATCGACGTACTGCCGGTAAGGCAGAGGGCCTCGGGCAGTTTTTTGAGAAGCGCTATCTCTGCATTGGCAGCTTGGGTGAGTTGGACGCCTACATCAATCCGCATCCTGATGCGATTGGGGCTGGCTTAACCTTGTGGCTATTGGCAAGTGGCGGGAATACGGCAGTGGGGCGAACGCTCTCCGCCGACTGTAGAGAACCTAGTGATCTTCCAAGGCATACGCGGATCACTGGGTTCAAGGCTCGTGCCAAAGGCAAGCCAATTATTGCCGACCTTCCTTCAAAATCGTTAGCTGTGGAGGCAATCGAATGGATCGCATCGTCTGCTAGATTTGCCAGAGCTGCCGCCAATCTGAATGCGAAGTCCAAAGAGGACCTTGACCCTCTCTTCGTTGCTCTCATTCAAGGTGAGTATAAGTTGGTCGAGCCGCACTGGTACACCGACTGGTTCAAGCGGAATATCGCTTCAACAGATGAACTCTCGGATTTGGGCATCTTGCCGAGCATGATCCGGCCTTCGGTTCTCCTACGCGCGGCGTTGGAGAACGATGGGCGCTTGCAGGCCGGTGCGGCGATCGGGCAGCACACGGCGCAGGTCTCCGCAGGTTACCAGAATCGGTGGCCGATCCGCCTCATTTACGATCTCCATATCAAGCAGTTCATGGACTCGTTTGAAGCATTGGTGACCAGAAATATCGAGGCAGCCGCGACTAAGCTGGGAATCACTCCTGAAGCTTTCGCGAAGCGGGTCGATAACCTTGCCCAAACAGGCCTTGGTACCTTTTGCGCGGACCCTAATGGACGGCCGGGTGCGGAGAGTAGTCGCTGCACAACCTTGGACTGCTGGAATGAGTGTCCGCATCTCATAATCATAGCCGAGGTTGAGGCAATTTCTCTTCTCCAATTGTGGCAGCACAGTCTCCGGTCGGTGCAAGGTGATTGGGAGCGCGATCAGCCACAACGGTGGGAGTTGGTGTATCTACCGTGGCTCTGCCTCACAGATGTCGTCGAAGAGAAGATGCGCGCGGGTCCGGCTCGCAAGATTTGGCGAGAGGCCAAATCTTTGACTGATCGACGGATTGCAGACCCGAATTATCCGCTTCCGCGGCCGCTGTAGGAGGACCGGTGTGTTTACTATTCAACCAGAGATTGCTCGCGATGAAGAAATTGACCTTCACGGTGAAGCTGATTTCACTGCAGCGTGGCTCCACAGGCCCTACTCAGATCCGCTCTGGAAGATTTCGAGCACGGGGGATCCTGAAGATCTTCATATAATCGATTTTCAATTCCCCATGGCCGACGGAGCATGTTTAACGCAGCATCCTGGGCTCTATAAGCCGATAAAGCGGTATGCTCGATGGGTCCGTGATGATCGATATTCTAAGGTAGACCATGCAGGTCTACATGCGACGTTGGTTCGTAACCTCATTAGGACCGCTAGATATCTATCAGATAGGGGTATCTATTCGTTTTCTGAGTTCACCCCATACTTGGTCGTGCAATTCGTTGAATTTGCTCGATTTGGCACGGAAACTGTTCTCGGGGCATCGGAGAAGATGCAAGAATATGTTGCTCGTGTGGAGGAGCAGATAAGCGCGAATGGCGATCCGCAGTCTGGCTTCCCCACTCTCTGCACGCGCGCAGAGTTTCAAAGTTCTGCTCTTGAGAACCGCATCGGCTTTCTCGACTTTGAGGCCGTGGGAGCCGAGATCGGTTTGCCCGGTTCGCAAATCCATTATTGTCAGCAGGCTCGATGGCATCTTCTCAATGCGGCGATGAAGTATGGCGTCAAGGTAAGGACACCACCCGCCGATGAGATGCCGGAGATCGCAAACATCACCGCATCGAGTTTGTCGAGATGGCTCCTGCCGATTGATGGACTGTACGCTATGTGCGACGTCATCGGTCCCGATGCGGTCCAGTTACGCCCTTTTCCCGAAGGCCTGTGGGTCGTGGCGAATACCAAAGGGAAAGGGACGGTTCGCACGCCAACCCCCTCACCACGCCTCGCATTGCATCTTATGGAGCAGGCTGCGACGTGGGTTGTGGATCGCTCCGCTCCGCTTATTGCCGCCTATGATAAGGTGGCAGACGATTGCCGAAAATCTAAGCTGTCCATGGGGCTAACTGTTTCAGATATTGTCTCTGACGATGTGCTTCCGTTTAAAGTTTCCATTTTTCATAGACAGCGTGGCGTCGACATCGCGCTTGGAACCGCGATTAGATATCTCATTGTGGCTTGTTTTATAGTTATCGCGACCTTCACCGCTCGTCGACATGAAGAGATACTCGACCTGAGAGCGGACTGCCTGCGAGGGAATGATCATGATGGTTATTTTCTCGAAATATACATCGAAAAAACGCTTCAGAGGAAGGAGTGGATACCGGTTCCGAACCTCGTGGCCAAGGCTGTAGAAGTATTGTTGGCAATTAGTAGACGGGCGCGAGAGGCGGGCGAGAACGATCTGCTTTTTCAATACAGTAGCATTACGAGCAAAAATGAATGGTATTTTTTGTTCACAGTGAAGGCTGCACTGAACGAATTTGCTAATTTTGTAGAAGTTCCGTTGCCGAAACAAATCGGCGATGCTGCGCCGAAACCATGGCATTGGACGCCTCATCAATTCCGGCGCTTTTTCGCGATACTGTATTATTATCGTTGGAGTGGCGCGTCGATAACCGTGCTCGCGCATCATCTTCGGCACTTCGATCCTGAGATGACGCGGGTTTACATCACGAGGGATCCTGAGGTCGCGGCAATATGGACTGACGCCGAATGGGGGTTCACTCTGGCGACAGCGCGGGCAATTGTTGCCAATCGCAATACCGGTGGGGGTATGGGCAAAAAGCTTAGTGCTTACGCCAAGCGCATCACTGACAAGATGCGTCAAATGGTCAGCGTTATCGATCCGCGCGACGTCGCCTCCCGCCTTAAGGCAATCATGCAACGAAGTCACATTGTGCTGACCCCTAAACCCTGGGTCGATTGTGCATGCCCGCGATCGCGTAGTGCGGCCCAGCGCGCGCAATGCAGAAAGGGCGAGGAGCTAGGGAAAGACGTCGTTGGGCCGGATTTTTCCGCTGCCAATCCGACGGTCTGCAAGGATTGTCCTTGGGCTCTGATATCTTCTTCCAAGATGCAGCACTATGATGGTGTGTCGACTGAGCTGGAGTTTGCGGTTGCCAGCTCCGCGCGGGCGGGAACGCTATTCGGCAATCTGGAGGCGTCTAACCTGGTGAGCCTGAATGAGGTTCGCGAAGCCCGTGCTGGTCGGTCTGGCGACGTGTCGCTTCTTGATGTCACGGATGAAGCATGACTGATGTCACGGACCTCATGGCGCGGGCAGAGCCGACTAAGCCATCATCAATCCATCAGCGGATTGATCGTCGGATCGAGGTGCTCACTGACTGGCTAGAAAACGGGGTGCCCCGTGAGAAAATCGGCAACCTTCCTGAGAGCTTGACGGCTGCCCGAGAGTGGGAAGACGACACGTTAGGAATTGAAAGGATACCATCACCTAGGACTTTCACGAGAAATCACGCAGATACAGATCTCGGGAAAAAGGTATGTCTGATCGAAGGGTTGCTAACCGACATTTGCCAAAAGTGGGCAATGCCTCGGCGAAAGAAGTCCGCAGGAGGCACGACGGCGCAGTCTGAACCAAAGTCGTCAGCCCCGTGGAACGAGCACATAGCTTGCGAAAAGTGCCTGAAGGCGCACGTCGATAAGTACCATATGATGGCAGAA
Organism: Novosphingobium sp. TCA1; assembly: GCF_009811895.1. Lineage (NCBI taxonomy): Bacteria > Pseudomonadati > Pseudomonadota > Alphaproteobacteria > Sphingomonadales > Sphingomonadaceae > Novosphingobium > Novosphingobium sp. TCA1. The sequence continues at coordinate 4,921 of NZ_BLJH01000043.1, forward strand.
CGGCTGAGCACGGCAGTTAACCTCAGCCTGTCCCAAGAAGCTCAGCTTCAAAGGAAGGAGAAGGAAATCAGCCGCCTTACCAAGGATCTGGCAAATGAGCGAAGGGCTGCGGCCCGTCGACCGAGGCCAGTTTGATGAGACGGGCCGAGATGAAATCCATATGGGATAGTGTGGCCGATCTTTCTGGTCGTGATCGAGGTGTCATCTACGCTCAGAGAGCAGAGTGGATCTTGCATGCGATCGAATCTGATCCTGCAACTCGGGCAGCTGCAGTCAAAAATGGCAGGATTGACCGCAAATTTCTTTGCGAGCGCATCGAATGCTGCGGTTCCGTTTTGCGGCAGAACGCCTCCATCCGCGCTTCCATATTTGAGCTCGAGGATAAGCTTGCTGGGGCACTGCCAAAAGGTAAGCCCGCGTCGGGAGGTAGCAGGCTGCGGCCTGACACCTCAGATCTAGAAAGATCCAGCGAGCTCACACGATGTTATGAGAAGATCGACCAGCAGGCCGCTGAGATCGCTGACCTACAGCGTCAGAAGCGTGAAGCGGGATGGGTCGATATTGGGCTGCCCGATCACGGCTGCTTACCATGGTAGATCAATCAGTCGTTATGGACGTCCAAATTCATCGCATACGCCACCTTGATGAAAAGGGGAACGGCGCGATCCTGGTGTGCAATCGCCTTGATGTTGCTGGTAACGACATTGGGCGCATCACTTTACAGATGCCTGGTATCCATATGCCCACGGTGGGACCGCTTCATGTTGGGTGTCTGATGAGAGCGTCAGGACGCTTGTCCGATTGGAAAAACCCCCGTGACGGCCGGATCGAAGAGCAGCTTCGCGTAACCCACTGGTTCCCTGTATTTCCATCCGTGACGACCTGGCCGAAGCTGGTGTCGCATTCGCCGCACCTAAGTGGCGTGCCTAACGCATTTTCTTATCACCTTGCTGATCTCTTCGGCGATAGACTGCAGGACATGCTTGCCGCTAACGACGTTGCAACCCTGCAGGCCAATTGTTCCAACTATCCACCAACAGCAGCGGAGAACCTTTGCTCTTCCTGGGCGCACTGGTGCTCCGACACATTGGCGGAATGGCTGTCCTGCTTTAACCTATCGAATGATCTTCTGCCGCAGGTCAGTTCCGCTTACGGCGGCCACAGTGCTGCGCTCCATCGGTTGCACGCAGATCCCTATCGTCTCCTTGCGTTCGGTGTCTCTTGGGTGAAAGCCGACAGTGTCTCTCGGAGGCGGTTCGCAGTTGAGAAGGACGATCCGAGGCGCCTGCACGCTGCCGTCGTGTACATCCTGCAGAGGCGCTACCGTGAAGGCGTGCGCTCCTTAGCCCATTCCCCGGCGCAGAAACTCCTCGAGAGGCTGCTTCGCTCAAGTGAAGCTGCTTCACTCGCATTGGCTCAGACTTTCCGCGATGGAGGATTCGTCCGGACCGCGGGAGCGGAATTTCAATTGCGAGGCGTTTGGCTGCGCGATCAAGCCATGAACAAAGCAGCCGGTCCGTCATGACCAGCACCGCGCATATCGCTTTGAATTGCAGGAGCACTGCTGCGCCACAGACACTTTGTGTCACCGCCTGCAGCATATCACCCTCCTCCTAAAAGGGCAGATAAATGGACCAAAGCATGATCCGGCTCCTGCCAACAGGCATCATCGTACACACTACCTCAGAGTGCGTAATCAACGGTGTCCCCTATCCCGAGATACCCACTCTCATATGGCCCGAGGGCGTTGATGAGGCGGCTTCAGATTGGTTCCGATACCTTATCAAGTCAAAGGCCCTATCTGCGACAACAGTCCATCAATACGCGAAGACTATAAGGCATTTTCTATTCTATTGTCGTCGCTGCAAGAGAAAGTGGGATACTGTTGATGATGAATTCCTGATTCAATGGAGATCTTACCTTATTCGCGTAAGGGAGATTGACCTCAATAGTGTTCGATATTCGCTTGAAAGAATTTTCGAGTTCTACGTTTGGGCTGAGCAAAGCAAACGTTTAATACATCATGTCGGAATTTATTCGGAAAGGGATCTGCCCGTCGAACTGCGGTCCGTGATATTTCCAATAGATGCGCATATCACTCGTCGAAGCCGAAAATCTGGCGACGTTGCTACCGGATGGCGTTGTACAGTTTTGCCTAAACGCGGAAGTCGTCCAGCCCGACATACCATGACCGATGAAGAGATGGGTCGCCTGCACGATGTCACCATGGAAGGTGATATTGCGCTAGCAGAGCGGAACTCTTTACTTCTCTCTGTTCCTGAAGAAACAAGTACGCGCCGTTTCGAGACTCTCCAGATAAAATTAGACGACGTTCCAGAGTTTGACAAAATTCTGGATATGATTGAGGGTGATGTCCCTCACTATGTTGTCATAACTCGAAAAGGGGGTCGGAAGCAGTCTGTGTTATTCAGCCATGACCTATTGAGCAGATTGCGGGTCTGGATTGACGGCGAGAGAAAAAAGATAATAGATAAAATAAAGGAAAGAGATCAGAATTTTGTTGATAAAGGATTTGTATTTATATCAAAAACAACTGGAAAGGTTCTGAACAAGGATTCCGTGACTAGCATATTTGACGATATATTCGAAAAGGCGGGAGTCGAAAAGGCTAGCTATCATCGCGTTCGCGCGGTGTTTGCACTCCGAAATGTGAAGTACGAACTCGATCAAATTCCGGTAGGGGTCGAGGTGACAGCCGATAATGAAATCGGGCTGAACGTCCTGACGAGCGCAGCGAACAAGATGGGTGTGAACCCGATGTCCCTCAAGCCATACCTTACGGCCTTGACGCTCAACCGCACAATCCAGTCCCCCTCCAAGCGCATGGACCAGATAGAAGCCCGCGCCAGGGCAGCAGAGCACCGGTCCCGGATGGCACAGCGTCGCTTGCAACTCGTGACGGGACTTGAAGATGTCGCGAAGCGTTCGAAAGAGAACGATGATCTGGACATCCCATCGTTGCTTCGTGGGCTCGCAGACGAGCTTGAGGCAAACCCGGCCGGGGCACCTGAGCCGGAGTAAGATTGTAGACATAGAGTAACCTATGTTGATCTCTTTCCACCATTTATGGGCGAATTTCACAGCCTAAATATGATGTCTCAGCCCAGATGCGGCGCCTCGCGGTAAAGGCGCAGATCAAGGATACGACCTCTCTGGGGCTGGTGACAGCGGCGGCGATCCTCGATGTGGCCGATGTAATCGATGTGACGCCAGAATCCATTGCCCGAGCCTGCCATGTGAACATCACGGGGACCGCGCTCGCAATGAAGGCGGTGCTGCCGCAGATGATTGCGGCGAAATCCGGCGCAATCGTCGCCATCGCCAGCATGAACGCGCTGTCCGCCGAGCAGCAGCTCATGACATACAATGCGACCAAGGCTGCGACCCGGCAGATTGCCCGGACGGTGGCGCTCGATCATGCCCGCAACGGCGTTCAGGTCAATGTGCTCAGCCCCGGCGCGATGATGGCAGGGCTATTCAAGCGGCACCTAGAATCTGCGGCTGACGGCGCCAAATTCCTGGCGACCCGCGAGGCGCGCCAGCCTATTGGCCGCATTCTTGAGGCTGCAGAGGTCGCACGGGCTGCTCTCTACCTCCTGTCCGATGGTGCCACGGCGCTGCAGGGGGCGGACGTCGCCGCCGACGGTGGTGTGACTGCTGGCTTTGACTTCCGCACCGGAACAGAGGGTGCCTCAGTATAGATTGTACCGTCTTCGAGAACGAGCGCTGGCTAGTTTTCGGGATTGCTGGGCCACTGGACGGGATTGGGCGCATGGCCAAAGTGCGCCCAAGCTGGTCGTTCGAGGGCGAATTTAGCCTGCCAGGGACCGGCCCGTCCGCTTTCCCTTGCCGGACAGATGGCAGCATCCGACTACGTGCCTGATCTCCTGAATACCTCTTGCGTTCGTGAGGGCGTCCACAGTTGGGAAGCCGTATCGAGCCCCTCGCAGACGCCGACGGCCAGATCCAGGTTCGCCCCGGAGATCGCCGCCACGGCATCGCGCGTTACAGCGCCACGCTCAGCGCCGAATACGAAGGCCTACTGGGCAGCCGGACGTTCTCGATAGGCGGCGATGTCCTCACGCGTTCGGATCAGGGCCTGGTCGGCGACGAGGCCAACTGCCCCCCGCGTGTCCCCGGCTAAGCCCTGGTCCACCTTCGCGCTAGCCTGGAACTGGTCACGGGCCTCTCGCTCTTTGCCATGGTGCGCAACCTGTATGACCGCGACTACGCCACCTTCGGCACGTTCAGCGAATTCGACGAGGTCGACCTTGCCGAAGCACCGGATGCCTCCAACCAGCGCGCCCACAGCTCCGGTTCCCCCCGCCGTTGAACCCTGGGCCTGTGCGCGCGCTGCTGACGACGCCCCCTCTCCCCAGTGGCTGAGCGCCGTGTCTGGGAGGGTGACAGCATTGAATCGCCCGCAGCGGGTTCCCACGTCGTATCCCACGATACGAATGGGAATGAATATGGCCGGTGGATGGTCGCGCGATGGTGCGGTGCAGGATCAGATTGATGACACGGTAAACGACGCGGTGCGCGGCGCACGCGCCCGGATGCCCGCTGGCGAGGGGCTCGAATACTGCGAAGAGTGCGGCGAGACCATTCCTCCCCGTCGGCGCGAAGCTCTGCCGGGCGTGCGAACCTGCGTCGCCTGCCAGGGACAACGTGACAAGACGATCGCCCATTCTGGTATCAACCGGCGCGGCAGCAAGGACAGCCAATTGCGCTGACGCCGCCGCCCTTGGGTCCGGCTTTTGGCACGCGAAGGCTGGCTTTAGACACTTTCCGGTGCCGGACCGAGCGCGCGCACCGTGTTGGAATAGTCGACACGAGCAGCTATGCGGCGGGTATGACGGCATCCGATCTCGAACACCTGCTGATAACACGTCTCGTCCGGCAAAATGGCGGCACCACCCAGACTTGGCGCCAAGCCGTCGGCAAGGTCATCGTGCGCGACAGGAAGACGCACCCGCATTGCAACTGGGATGTAAGGGCTGGCGGCACCGATGCCCAACGCGCCGCCATCGAAAGCCTGCTCGACGAGGTGCGGCTTGAATGCGCCTTCGTGGAAGCAGGCTAAGCGCCAGACAAGATTCCCCCAAGCAAGAAGAAGGCTTCTTTGCGCCCTAGCCGGCCGTTCGAGGGCGGAGCTGGCGCGCCAGGAAGCCGTCCGTCCGGTTACGCTTGTCGATCCGATCATCCAGTAGCCGGGATGGGTGGTGAGCGAACATTGCAGATATCGCTGACCAATGGCAGCAGGCCAGACTTACCACTATGGTTGAACGCTTAAGTTAGGACGGATCTATGTTTCCCTTGGGCTCTTTTGAAGACTATGCGGCTGCAGCAGTGGAAAGGCTTGAAGCCTGCTGCGGGAGCATAAGGGCCCCATTTATACATAGCTTCCCCCAAAATTGCTGTGAGCTTATTTCAGTCCACTTGGGCTTAATGCTGGAGAAGGCAAACTCACACGAGAAAGTTGAAGTTGTTAAAGCTTACAACAGGCACTCTGACGAGTGGCACTTTTGGCTGGAAATAGATAATCTGGTGCTAGATTTGACTGCCCACCAGTTCGGGCAGTATTCGGGCCCTCTCGTTTGCCCAAAGCCAAGTCCATTGGAAATTTCCTTCCCTGACATTGAGCGGATCTCCCCAAGGGAAGCCAAGGGCGCCGCGACTTTTGATATCAACTATGAAATTGAAGATATTCTGGCGGTGTTTGCGAGATAGACTGGTACTCAAGTCATAACGAATGGCCGCTTCGGGGAAGCTGCACCGCCGCGTAGGCACACTGTCAAATTGCGGCTTTGGGGCGTGTACAGAAATTCTGTCAGGCGCCCATTGGCGCCGTACAACAGTTCAATTTCATCGCTCGGAAGCGGTCATTCGTTCAGGTTCACTGACCACTGGCATGAGAATGGCGGGAAGTGTGTAACGCCAATACTGATCCAAGATTTCCTCGGAAAATGAGCTTGTTCGCAACATACTACCAGCATGATCGGTATATAATATATGCTAACCGATGATCCGTCGGACCTGAGACCTACCTTGCTTATCGGTTTTCACTTCTACGAACATTTCAAGCCCCTCGTACAGCTCAGACCGTTCTTCAGGTGACAATAAATGAAAGTGGAAGAAGGCATCGACACCAGTCTCCTCTATATGTACGAAACCGTAGCCCCGCTCTTCAAGGACTTTCACGACCACGCCACGGTAAGTTGGGCTTTCGGAGCGGTTAACCTCAGTGATATTTGAAACAGCTATTCCCTTACTATTTCGTGTAACGTCGCAAATAATATCGTCTCCATCATAAATATCGCCGACGCCACTTCGTTCGACAGTAGATATGTGTAGGAACGCACGATCTTTCAGTGACGGAACATCGACAAAACCAAAACCCCGCGCCAAATCAAACTGTTCGACTATCCCACGCACACCTTCAGCAGCGATCTCAGGAAGCTGCATCATGTCATTAGCCGACACAGAAGATGCTCGCCATCTGCGCGCAAGCTCAGACGCGATATCGGCTTGCGCACGAAACTCAGGTCCGTCTGGAATCTTACAGTGCTGCTCATCTTCCGATATGAGAAAATTACAAAACAGCGCCCTCACATTTTCAAGCCGCTGACTCTGTATGCCTTTGGCTAAATATGCGCCTTTAATCTGTTGAGCAACGTCTGCGTTAGTGATGCGCGTCGTAAGCGCCATTTGCTCGAAAAAGACGGGATTATATATCGATAATTCTAGATGGACCAATCCACTTTCGGTGATTGCGATTCGTTGATCATCAGAATATTCTTTCTTTGACAAATCATATGGCTGAACAAGCCCAGATGATAGAAGCGCTGCGATGGCTTTCTGGGCGGCAACTTCAGAAATAGACATGACGTCAAAGTAAGCTAATAGGGAGCTGACTGACGCGTATCTCTCCGCATCGTCCGAAGTCCCACGGAACAAGTCATGTAAATATACAAGCAATCTAATATTAATCAGTGGCGACTGCTTGATCGTGGAGTCCACTTGATAGATGGGGAACACAAGTGGTTCGTCGCCCGGCTTATAGAATTCATAGTCACCCTTGAGGATGGCGTTCATGAATCTCTCGGGCGTTGGTGTAGCAATTTCCCCGGTTAAATAGGAGCGCACAAGATCGTCCACCTTCAAAACTGAAGATGTTATGACGCGCTTAGAGAGTCCTAGGGATTTTCTCATATTGTAGTTGGAAAGTTCACCGACTTGTTTTGCTGCATAGTCTTGGTCGACGAAGATGTTTTCTATCACCTCAGCAAACGCGGAAAGATCATTTATTTTGACCTTGATGCCCTTACCAAGCAGATATTCGCTTCGACGACTTTCAGTGCCGGAATTAAGCTTGCCTTTTAGGTAATCAATCCTTTTGCGAAACATTTCACGCGGAGATGGCGTAGGCAGAAAAAATGATCTCGACGAATAGATATTAAAGATATCAGTCTTAGAGAACGTCCATGCCGAACGGTCAGTCGCCGGAAATAAAAGCAAGCAGTGATCTACAGACCGGCGAAGTGACTGGAAAAACTGGAAGACCACAATCTTATAATCAAGACTAAATTCATCTGTATTATCGATAACAAAAATCGGTAGCTTTTTTCGATTTTTAACGATATTTGAAAGAAGTCGCTTTAGGTATCCCTCTCGGTCACCGGCAACCTGAGCTTCAACATATCCGGCAAACTTTTGCTTGAACCCATCTTTATCTCGTTGATATAAATGAGCATCGATGCCTTCTGATCTTTGCTTGTATTCTAGATGGTAAAGCGCCTGAAGGTCATTCCAGACCGGATACCCATTCGTAAAGAGTTGTTCCTCGATCGATTTGATTGCCCGTTCTGTCATCCATGGGAGCGCGACTATTGCATCGCCGCTCGCATCTAAGGCGTCAACCTTGATGACCACGCAGCGCTCGCGAACATCAGCGGAGAGCGTTCGCGCAAAGAACCGATGGAGAAAGGTGCTTTTCCCTGCTCCCGACGGGCCTACGATGAAGACCGTTTGCCCCACTTCGCCAGCCACGGTGTCCCTGACGATTGTCTGTAATCCATCACCAACATCCTTCTCTCGCGGGCTGATATTGCCGAGAACGTTCCGGGTGATGCGATCGAGTGAGAAGTCTGCGACACGGCTTTCGCGTGTTTCTACGAAGCAATCGATGATCATATCTGGATCATCGTCTCCCGTAAGCCCTGCAAAAAAATTCGAGAACACTTGTTCTAGATCGAATGCTAGTGAGGACTTCTGAACAATTCCATTTTCCGATGACGAGATTGGTGAGGTAAGTGCCTGATCTAAAACCAGTCTATTTTCGTGGATTCGATCGAATACGACCTGATAAGTCGACCGCCTACAATCTTCTTTTGAGAGAAGTTCATAAAAAAGAGAAAAGTCTTCAATAATGGAGTTGTGTCCCGGGAACACGATTGCTTGTTTATCCATGTAATACGCTTGTGAAACCCATGGACGGAAGATCACCCAGTTTATGCCATCAGTGAGCACCGACACGGGAATGCCATAGGGCTGGCAATATGACGCGGCTTGAGCAATGCCTTCATGAGCATGCTTTAGGACCGGCCCAGACAGCTTGTAGTAACCCTTTGATTTTGAGCTTGTCTTAAGGACGATCTCTCCCAAGCGCTTCGCTTCAACTACGAACGCTTTCCGCTCGCCATCGCTAACAAGATAGTCAGAAAAACCGTTCTCGTGGTGCGTTTCGCAAGCTATATCGGCGTGGCGCCAACCTAACGCTTCGGTCAGAATTCGCGTAATAATCTGAACCTTCGCATCCTCTTCGGAGCGAATTTGCTGCAGACGATCTGCGGCTTCCTTAAAAACTGCAACTGCGGCCTCATATCCTTCATCCAAAGTCATGACTTTCCAGTTCTCCGATTTCGCAATTTGCATACCGACGTGCACTGGGTGAACATCTCGCCCTATCCGCGCATCTGAGCTGTGAAATTCGTGATAAACAAGTGTCGATGTGAAAAAAGAGGGGGCAGTTCAGAGATCCGATCCTAGCCGCTGGCCGGCATTAAAAATTTTTTACCCTGCGGTATGGTTTGGTCTGCATAACAGACAGGCAGCAATCAACCGCATTTCATCGATGACGCGACAGTCTGCAATCGGCCCAGCCTAGCCGTTACGGGCGCAGTTCCCATTAGCGTGTTGCAGCGAAGGATCAGCGTTGCCGAAGCTCGAAGGTTCTACGCTGATCGCGCGTTCCCGGAGCGCTTCTGGCCTGTGATCATCTTGTGTAACCTTGCAGCGTGAAGTCAATTGCGATGCCTCTGACACAAATTGCAAAGGGTTGAGCTCATCAAGATCTTCAACAAGGTAAATCCGAGATGGGATCGCACGGGTTAAGACTTCCATAAGTCCAATGACACATAGGGATGAGTGCGAATTCATCGTCCATCAGATAAAAATCGATTTCTCCGTTCCAACCGGGGATTGACCCTACGGTGATGTGCGATAGGCGGATAGCGATCATAAGCGGGGGCTTATCTTGAAGCTGAAGATACACGCACTTGGCATGGGCGCGCTGATGGCTGCGTGCAGCTTGGCTGGTTGCTCGTCGTCCGCCAGTTCCAGCCAGTATGGCGAACACGAGGAGGACGACGCGGCCGATGCCTCCAGCGACAGCCAGGGTGGCGAGTTCAGCTATGCCGATTACTCCGGCAGCGATGACGAGGCCGAAGAGGCCGAAGATGAGCGCGAACCCTTCGATGAAGACGCCGCCCGCGATGCGGCGGAATCCGAACTGGCATCTCAGCAGTACGATGGCAGTTATGTATGTACTGTTGATTGTTCCGGCCACGAGGCCGGCTGGCAATGGCGCGCCGAGCATGGGTACGCGGTGGACGGCAAGAGCAATAGCTTCTCAGAAGGCGGCCAAGCGTTCGACGATGCCCTTGAAAACCGCGTGGATGAGATGCGCGATAACTACGAGAACGGCGAAGAGCCGGAATACTGAGCAAGGCGACGACGTGCTCAGTTTCGGGAACAGAACCGCTTATCGCAGGGATGAGCATTGATTTTCGAGTGTGTTAGAAAATCTATCCCATTCTTTTGCGCTTCAGCAGAACGCGGGATAAATCACGGAGTATCAATCCCATGACTGATCCCGACTCGGGCTTTGGCTGGACCCGCATGCGGTGGGAGATGGGCGCATGAAGCCTGCTTCACGCTTGGCGGCGATGCTGGGCATCATCAGCACGGCTACCCCGGGGCTTGCGCAGACACAGTCGCAGCAAGATCGGCTGAACCGGGTTGCGCAGTTCGTGGTTACCGCCCCGATGTGCGAGAAGCTCGGCATGACGCTGGATCCTGAGCTCCCCCAGAAAGCCGCCGCAGGAGTCGAGGCTGAGACTGCAGATTGGCGTATCGATGCCCAAAGGCTTGAGCGTCTTCAGGTTGACGCCGTAAAGCGCCAGGGAGCCATTCTCTCCAGTGATCTTGCGACAACGTCCAGCAATGCGAAGACCGATGCACAATTGCGAGGCGTGAAGAGCGTCCTGTTGGGTTATGGCCAGACATGCATGGCTGCAACGAGAGATCCGATTTTCTCGGCACTGGTGGTCGCCCCGGCAGGGTACGATCTGGATAAGGCGGCGACCGAGATGGCAGATTCAATGCTTGAAAATGGCGGTCTGGCGAGTTGGCAGACACCCGACATTCAAGCTCGAGGGGATTTGATGATGCTGGCCGGAACCTGTCGCTCCAAGATCGGCCCTTCACGATCAGACGCGCTTGTGAAGGAATTCGGGCAGTCTAACGATCCCCGCGTGCGCGACTACTATTCACGGTCATTCGACGAGGGCCTTGCTGACCCGTCGATCATCGAGACGCTGGCAGGGTGCAACAGGGCAATCGCCGGCTTTCGAGCGAAAGCTCGGTAGGCAATGTTCAGCGGAAATCGCGCGGTTTGATCTTGATCCCCTCGGGCGGCTGCCCAGGAATGATGCCCGACCCGAGCCGCAGATCCGGATCGAACATGTCCCGTGCTCCCTTGCCTAGGGGCCGCGAACCCTTGTCCCGCGGATCCGGCGCCATCGGGCTGCGCACAATGTCTGCCCGGGCGACCTGGTAGACGCTATCAACGTCCTCACGCTGGCCAACGCTGGCCAGCAACGGGGACAGATCATCTAGCCGTTGGGCGACGACGTGAATGACGTCTCCCTCCTTTTGGATCTGCCCACGCACGCCCAGCATTGAGGAGCCGAGCACGATCCGCCGGTGTTTCTCGAACAGGTTCGGCCAAACTACGAGGTTTGCCACTCCAGTTTCATCTTCTAGGGTGATGAACATGACGCCCTTTGCTGACCCAGGCTTCTGGCGGAGCAGCACCAGCCCAGCGATATTGATCCAGCGACCGTCTTTCGTGTCGGGCAGGGCGGCACAGGTGATCATCTTGCGGGCTGTCAGCTCATCCCGGAGGAAGGCGAGTGGATGCGCCCGCAGAGATAAACCCGTGGCACGGTAGTCTTCGACGACCTCAGCGCCATCGCTCATCTGGGCTAGCGCAACTTCCGCTTCGATCGCCTCGGGTCGCAGCTTGCCAGCCCTTTCATCCGCTGCGGCGAACAGGGGCAGGGGTTCATGCCCGAGCCCTTTGACCTCCCAAAGCCCCGCGCGGCGGGACAGGTTCAGCGATCCGAAGCCGCGGGCCTCGCCGATTCGGTCTAGCGCTCGACCGCTGACGCCAGCACGTCGCTGGATCTCTTCGACGGACGAATAGGGTTCGTCACACCGTGCCAGCACGATGGCGGCACCGTCCGAGTTCTTCAGATCGCGGGCGTAGCGTAGGCCCATGCGGACCGCCATGTGCTGGCCGCCGGCCTTCTCCAGCGAGCAGTCCCAGCGGGAGTGGTTCACATCGATAGGTCGAACCTCGACGCCGTGATTGCGGGCGTCCTGCACGATCTGGGCCGGTGCGTAGAAGCCCATGGGCTGAGCGTTCAACAAAGCGGCACAGAATACGTCAGGGTGATGGCATTTCATCCAAGCCGAAGCGTATGCGATCAGGGCGAAGCTGGCGGCATGAGACTCTGGGAAGCCATAGCTGCCAAAGCCCTCAATCTGGCTGAAAGTCTGTTCGGCGAAGTCCCGCTGGTAGCCGCGCGCCAACATCCCATCGATCAGCTTGTCCCGGAAGTGCGAGACGCCGCCAGTCAATTTGAACGTGGCCATAGCCCGCCGCAGCAGGTCCGCTTCGGATGCCGTGAAGCCGGCGCATTCGATGGCGACGCGCATTGCCTGCTCTTGAAAGAGCGGCACGCCCAGCGTCTTCTCCAGTACCCGGCGCAGTTCCTCGGTCGGGAAGGTGATTGGCTCCTTGCCTTCCCGCCGGCGCAGGTACGGGTGGACCATATCCCCCTGAATGGGGCCGGGCCTGACGATCGCCACTTGAACGACGAGATCGTAAAACTTCTTCGGCTTAATTCGCGGCAACATCGCCATCTGGGCGCGGCTCTCGATCTGGAACGTGCCCAGCGTGTCGGCCTTGCGGATCATGGCGAACGTTGCAGGATCGTCGTGTGGAATGTCCGCCAAATCCATGGCGATCCCCTTGTCCTGTTCGAGTAGGCCGAAGGCGCGCCGCATGCAGCCGAGCATACCGAGCCCAAGAACGTCGACCTTCATGAAGCCAAGAGCGTCGATATCATCTTTGTCCCATTCAATAATTTGGCGATCCTTCATCGCCGCCGGCTCGATTGGGACCAGTTCGTCCAGTCGGCCCAGCGTCAGCACAAAGCCACCTGGATGCTGGGAAGTATGCCGGGGCGTGTTGAGCAGCACCCGCGCCAGTTCGATGGTCAGAGACAGGCGACGATCGCTCAGGTCGAGGTTCAGCTCCTCGGCATGCTTCTCCTCGACGCCGTCGCGGCTCCAGCTCCAGACTTGGCTGGACAGCCCGGTGATGACGTCCTCCGTCAGGCCAAGCGCTTTGCCGACCTCGCGCACGGCGCCACGGGCACGGAAGCGGGAAACCACGGCGGTCAGCGCAGAGCGCTCCCGGCCGTAGGTTTCGTAGATCCATTGGATCACTTCTTCCCGACGCTCATGCTCAAAGTCGACGTCGATGTCTGGCGGTTCGCGGCGTTCAGCCGAAACGAACCGCTCGAACAGCAGCTCAGATTTAACCGGGTCGATCGAGGTGATGCCCAGCACGAAGCAGACCGCCGAGTTGGCCGCACTGCCACGACCTTGGCATAGGATGTTCTTCGACCGCGCGAAATTGACGATGGAGTGCACCGTAAGGAAGTACGGCGCATAGGTCAGTTCGCCGATTAGCCGCAGCTCGTGCTCCAGTTGCTGGCGGACATTGCCCGGGATGCCATCGGGGTAGCGGTTAGGTGCCTTGTCCCAGGTGAGCCGCTCCAGTTCGGCTTGCGGGGTCAGACCACTTTCGCCCACCTCGTTGGGGTAGGTGTAAGTCATGTCCCCAAGATCGAAGGTGCAGGCCCGGGCGATTTCGACGCTGCGGGCGACCGGGGAGGTGTCGCCGAGATAGCGGGCGAACAGCCGCTCCATCTCGTCGGCATCCTTTAGATGACGGTCGGCAAACCGCTCGCGTTTCCGTCCCAGGGTGTCGACGGTGCAGTGCTCACGGATGCAACTGACCACATCCTGTAGAATCCGGCGCTCGGGAGCGTGATAGAGAACATCTCCCGTAGCTACGGTCGCCACCCCAGCTCGTGCGGCAAGCACGGACAGGTCTCGAAGACGGATCGCGTCGCGGGGGCGCCGGCGGATTGTCAGGGCCATGTAGGACCGGTGCCCGAAGATCCGGACGAGCCGTGCTAGGGCTGCCTCGGTGGTGGCATCCGCTCGGTCCGGGACCAGAATGGCGATCATGCCTTCCGCCCAGTCCTCAACGTCGGACCAGTGTAGATGGCAGGCGCCTTTGCCGCCGCGTGCCTTCCCAACGGACAGCAGCCGGCAAAGCCGCGAGTACGCTGCCAGATCGGTGGGATAGACCAGGAGCGAGCTGCCGCAGACCAGATCAAGCCGGCAGCCGAGGATGGAGCGGACGCCGGTAACCTTCTGCCCGTCCCATGCACGGACCGCGCCGCCCAGCGTGTTGCGATCGACGATGCCGAGCGCAGGCAGGCCCATCCTTGCCGATTCGGAGAACAGTTCTTCCGGACTGGATGCGCCGCGCAGGAATGAGAAGTGGGTGGTGACCTGCAGCTCGACATACCGGGCTTCAGCCAGCGGATCGTCGATACTCATGCGAAAGCGCCGTGAATGAACCACTTCATCGGCCCCGAGCTGGCGCGCTCGCCATCGCCCAGGCGGAACAGCCAGTATCGACCGCCGGTAGTGGTCTCGATCTGGAAGTAGTCACGCACGGATTGCGGATTGTCCGCTTCATGCCCTCCCTCACGCCACCACTCGCCATGCAGCCGCTCGGGGCCATCGGCCTGAGCGACGCGGTGCCGCTTGCCTCGCCAGATGAACATCGCGGGCGGATGGTCGGGCACCATGGCCATGACCTCGACCTGCTCAGGAGGGACGATCATGCGCGATGGGCGCGGAAGATCGTCGTCCCATGCCGCTCCTGACGATGGGGCCATCGCGGAAACATATTTCACGCCCCGCTCTGGCATCGTACTTTCGTGCGCCTGCGGGCGATAGAGTTGCCGGGCGCCGAATCGGTTGGCCAGCGTATCGACGATGGCCGCCAGGTCCGGACCGCGTCGATCACTGGTCAGGATCGATCCGACCTGTGAAGCGGCCATGGGCTGCACCAGTGAGGCGACGAGGGTCATGGCCTCGATGCCGAGTCCGGGATCGACGGTATCGAGCCGCTGGGCCAGAAGCTTGGTCAGGTGCTTGGTGTCTCGGGTCGGCGTTGCCGTGCCGACGCGAACAGCTTGGCAATGACCATCGACCCGCTGAAAATAGAGATCCAGACTTCTGGCGCCGACGCCCGCCTTGACCATAAGCCCAACGATGTCTCCCGCGAGATCACCTATAACCTGGGTGAAGGCATCCGCCGTGCCGATCGGCTCAAGCAAACCTCGCCGCACGCGCGGCACTTCGGCGGCGAAGATCGGCTCGATAGGCTCGGGTAGCTGGCCGAGCGCTTGATCGAGGCGCTTGTAGAGCTGCCGACCGAACCGCTTGGCCAAGGGCGCTCGCGGCTGACTGATTAGCTGCTCCACCCGATCGAAGCCCATGCGGCGCAGCTCGTCGGCCACGCCGGGTTCAATCCGCAGGGCTGAGATCGGCAGGATCGACAGCGCCTTTCGTGCGCCGTTGGCCTCGATGATGCTGGGTCGGCCAGACGGCACCATCCGGGCGACGGCGTGCGCGCAACCCGCCGTGTCGGCGACGGCCGCCTGGCACGCGGTGCCCGAGGCCAAGATACGGCGCATCATGTCCTTCAGCATCGGTGCTTCGCCATCATACAGGTGAGCGCAACCAGTGATATCGATCCAGACCCCGTCCGGTGGATCGGCAGCGACAACGGGTGAGTATCGCTTGCCCGCCCACAGGGCGAGGCGGCGCAGCCCCTCCAGGTCACCCTCTGGGTCTGCGTCCACGACCTGCAGTTCGGGAGCCATGCTCCGGGCTCTCGTCACCGTCATGCCTGGCAGGATGCCGAGTCGGCGCGCAGCAAGGTCCACGTCCGCGATTATGCGACGTCCGTGGTCAGGCAGCGCAGTGACGAGTGGGGCCGGTTCGCCTTCAGGCGGCCTTCCGGCCCGGCGCCGAATACGATCGGTCGCCCAGGTCGGAAGGTAGAGCGAGACGACCCTGCGCATCGCTGGCCTCCACTATCCAAGATTGAGGTTCACCGCCGCGGACGCGTTCGAGCGCGACCTGCCAGCGAGGACGGGCGAGTGCCGGAATGCCAAGCCGCTCGCTGGGGGCAGCGCGGATCCGCCAGCGGGTCATCGCTGCAGTCCCGACTGTCTGTACATCCGGGTTGGACGACCGGCGGAAGACGAAGGCCGGCACGCCGGACTCTTCAGCCGCCAGCTGCAGGCGCCGGGATGCCGTGAGCGAAATCTTCTTGGTCTCGCCCACCACGCCGCCGAGCCCGGAATGCCGAAGGCACTCCTCCATGGCGATCAGCACGTTCGTGTCGTTTCCCGCCTCAACGAAGATGACCCTGTCTGGGTGGAGCCCTGCAAGATGAAGTGCCGGCGCGAATAGGTCCCGCCAGTGCATGATCCAAAACACCGTCCCTGCCGTTCGCGCCAGGATGCCAGCTAGGAAGACCGTTGCGGCCGCATCGTCGGCGAGCTCGCGGCTGCCGGAAAATTCGTGGAGAGCACCGGTTGCGAGGCCGCCGCCCGGTAGTCGCTGGTCGATTTTATCGATGCCGAAAGGCAGGACCGGGTGGCGGGTCGATACGCCTTCGACCTGCGCAATACGGGCGCGAAGATCTGCAAGGACGGCGGGATCAGGCATGGCACGGATGAGACTCGGGGAGAGTTTATGTTCCCTCTATGTTCTCATTTCGATGGCGGGTGAGTCAATGCTTGGAATCAATTTCGTCCATGCTGTTTAAGCATGCGCTCCATCATCACGTCGATTGGGTCTGGCCTTGGGCTGCCTTTAGAAGCGACGAAATCATTTTTACGTGAAGAAGCGTCCCGCAGAACTCGCTCTGCGTTTGTACGGATCGCAGGGTCAACGTCGGTTTGGCGGATAGCGTTCAAAACGTCGCCATAGCTCGTCATTCCAAGGCGCATGCAGCGGGATGCAAATTCCGCATCCATCTGATTGGCCCGCATGAGTTTCGATGAAACAATATCTGTAGGGCATGGCGCGACGGCACGGATGACTTTGCCACTGCCAGCATGCACTTCGCGAACTATGGATTTGTCGCGCCAGTTTGACGGGAGCTTTGCCGTCTGCTCATCGACGCCATCGACGAAAAAGCCATGGGTTTCGTGGAACTGGGATCCTTCTCCAAGCAAGCCGGCAATGGCCTCCGAGGGCTCATGGTCGGGATTTTCCTTCTGCCAACTTGACGCATCGTTAGGATAAATATCGAATTCGATGCTCTGTCGAAGCTTTCGATCAATGTCGTCTCGTTGCACCAGCAGTGCCTGGCTGCCTACAATGACAACCTCATCCACCTGGAGAAGGTCTGCGACGGCGCGGACTGCTCGATCTAGGTCTGCTTGGGTGAGAGGCGTGCTTTCGCCATTCGCCACGTTTTGACCCTTTCGTTTGTGTCACGCTCTCCGATGAGGGTGGAAAATGGATTGTTGGAACGCAGCAATCTTCCTTCCGCATCGTCGGCGGTCATGCATGCGAGAATGAAGCTGTGCGGCTGATCGAGCAGTGCGTGCCACAGGCGTTGACCTAAGGTAGCTTCGCCATTGTGGATCAGGTGCGCGATCTGCTGCTTGGCTGATGCGACCAAGGCAGGGTTCGTTAAAATGACGTCGCGGTAGGTCTCGGCGCGGATCAGGCGCTCCATCTCGGTGATGTGGTGCGCGGTGACCTGTGATTCCGACGGACTGGTGGCCGGCAATCGACGCGCACGACTGACGGACCGCCGGGTATTGGCGGGCTGAGCCGTTGAGCGGCGCCGATCTAGCTGTTGGGCCACGCTTTTCCTCCTCACATTTGAATACTAGCCGACACGCCGAAAGAAGTGAAGAAGGGGCACGAACCACGCATACTGATGTGGGAACGGTATAGGGAAGGCTTCATCCAACGCGAGAAGCGCTAGCGCACACACCTCACATTCCGCATTTTAAAGGGGAATGTCGAGCGAGGATTGAGGGGGCACAGTCGCTGCTGGAGGAGTTTCATCCTCCTCGGATGACATATCGTCAGACGGTCTCTGGGGCCACATGTGTTTGTCTCTGTTGAGCGGGTCCATCGTGATGGTCTGAGACGCAAGGACGCGCCCGGGAGGGCCAAACCAGACTGCTTCACCCTGTATCAGGTGGTAATGTGCGATGCCTGGGAACATCTCAGGATCCAGAGGCACCTCGGCGTTTGGGTTATGGAACATGGCAAGTTCGTCAGACCAGTTTTCCAGCGATGCGGCTGCCTCGACATCCTCATCGAATGGCAGCGGCTCAAAAGCATCCGGCCCGGGCACGTGTCGAATGCCACTCCGACGAAGAGTGACGTATTTGTCGCCGAAACCTGCCCGAATACCCATCCGGTTGAACTTGGCGATCGTACCGGCATTGGAAGACAGGATTGCCGAGACGTTCTCCGTACCGTCCTGTTCGAAGAACGGCTTAAGGGTTTCGGACTTCCTTTCAAAGCCAGGAAGCAGCTTCTCGACGCCCGTGGGCTTTCCGTCGGGGCCGGTCACGAGTTCCGCGCTTCGTCCATAGAGGTAGATAGGCAGCGCGGTATGCGACCAAGTCATTGACACTGGGCTATGGAAATCGGCGATGGCCAGGATGAATGGATTGCCTTTCACATGGGCTTGGTCCCAATAGAGCTTCTGCATCTTGGTATGCAGGGGCGAACCAAACCGCAGTGGCATTTCCTGCTCAAGGTGCCTCATCAGGTCTTCGGGCCAACTTGGCGGTGCGCCCGGACGCAGACCTGCGCCGGGCTCACCGCGGCGAGGATTGACAGTGGTAGCTTCGACGAAGACCCGTCGATCGCCGCGAACAAGTTCAAAGTCCGGAACGTCGTGGTTGTTCGCAATGGTCAAATTCATTTCCGCGAACGCGAAGCGAAGGTAAATCTCCCAGACGCGGGCGCTGTAGCCCGTCGATTGGAAATCTTTGACGAGATTGCCGTCGAGATCGATTACCCATGGTTGAAGCACGCGAAGCAATTCGCGCGCACCGCTTTGAGCGAAGCTATCTCGTAGGTAACGAAATTCCGGTGCCATGCGTGCATCTGGCACCAGTGGCGTGAACAGATCGACGCCTTCAGGTGGCCCAGCTGTCTCATGTTCGAAAGAGGCAGCTAGGGCGCTATGTCCAAGTGGACCGCTGATCGCGTTTTCGGCAGAGCGCACAGTCGGAAACGGCCCAGAATGACGAGCTGGGCGGTAGCGACCGACAGCGTCTCGTAGCAGGAGCGAGACGTATACATCCCACCGTTCTGGGCCGGTATGTACGACCGCCAGAACGCGTTCTGCGTCGCCACTCCAGTATGAAGCAGGTGCGCGTTCATCTCGGAATATCTCGGACAATCCCCACAATCCAAGCGCGCTGAACCGTTCCGAGGTCATTCTGTGAAAGTTGCTCTCGCCCGAGGGCGGAGCTTCGGTGGTCGCCACCGCTTCGGTATCGGTTTCAATCATAGGAAGTCCTCGGGGTGTTGTATGTCTCCCAAGTCTGGGAGATCCCAGATCATAGGAGCGTGGATATCGACTTCGCTGGCGTGCGCACCGTAGCCCATGGTTCGTCTGTACGGTCCACTAAAAGCGGCTCATTCCAGGTTTGCAGCAGGTTGAAGGCCTCGTCCGGCGTCCCGTCGGCCCAGAGGTCCCAGTCTTCACGACGCAGGATGGTCGGCATTCGGTCGTGGACGTCGGACATCTGCTCGCAACCGTCGACCATCACCATGGAGTAGGCGTCGCCCCATTCATCCGTCGGGCGCCAGATTCCCGCAACGACAAACATCCCCTGATCTGGCAGCGAGTACCACGTGCGCGTATTCTGCCCTCTGGGTCCTTCTGGTTCGCACCATTGCGTGACCGGGATTAGGCACCGGCGATCCCGGAAGCTGTCGCGCCACATTGGATTTCCGCGTAGTTTGTCATCGCGGGCATTGTTCGTTGCCGTGGGCTTGAGCGGCTTGCCGGTTTTCTTGCTGACTGCATGGCGGGGGAAGCCCCAAGACATGACCCTTAGCGTGCCGCCTACAGCGACGACGCCGGGGTAGCCCGGCCAAACTTCGGCGGCGAAGTTGGCGCCGGCGACGTCCGCGGCGCCGGCGATCTTCGCTATCTCCTGGGTCGGCGTGTTCATCCGGTAAAGATTGCACATGTCGCGATCATGCCGTCCGACGCGGAGGATGGCCAGACTTTCGCTTATTCGCTCAGACTTGATGGAGTGACGCCGGCGGATATCGGCCGTCCACACTACCCGATCCTTCACTTGGCCTCCTTCTGGAGTCCAGAAAGAGACTCCTTAGCGGAGGTCCATCAGTGCCAACGCCGGATACGGCAACACGACGGAGGCCGTACGCTTACGCAAAAACGGCGGTCGTGATCATCCCCAAACCTTGACTACCGCAATTGTTCCGTGTTTGTTCTTAGGCAGAGTGGTTATGCTTTGCCCTGAGGCGTTATCTTATGAAGACTTCCCTGTCAGATCGCTCCCATGTGCTTGACACCCGGTTATTTTCTTGGGAGCCCAAGAGAAGTTACGGAAACGGGGGTAGTTTTCTCCATGTTGATTGCGGCCGAGCAATCCGAAGTGAAGCCGATAAATTTTGCCTGCGCTGGACTAAGGCCATTTTATCCGCGTCGTGGGCGATCTGCCGGATGATTAGCATCGGCTTCGAGACCCTCATCGACGATTCACTATCAAAGATAACGAATGTCACTCAGCTCAAGACCATGCTTAATAAGCGGGTTTTGAGCCTCATAAATGATTTCGAAGGGGGTAAATGGCAGCACGGTCGGTTCCAAAACTATCTCTGGGATAATATCGCGCAGACGGCGTTGTCCGAACGTGAACGAATGGCATTAGTAAACCAAAGCCATTCCACCTTAGAGGCCGTTTCGAAAGGGGTTGAGCGGCTGAGGTTCGTGTGATTCCGGGGGTTTTGCAGA
>NZ_BLJH01000044.1:0-24294 GCF_009811895.1 Novosphingobium sp. TCA1
GCTGCCTAATCCCCCAACTGGGTGACGCCGCGCGGCCGTGCCCCATGTTTGCAACAGAGCCCGCCCGCCTTTGCGGACCGCCTTGAGCGCAGCGGGCACGAGGCTACCGGCAGGCACGAAGATAATGGCGGCGTCGAGCGGGTCGGGCGGGCTGTCCTCGGAGGTGCCTGCCCATACAGCACCCAGGCTCTTTGCGAACGCCTGTGTGACCGTGTCGCCTGCTCGGGTAAAGGCATAGACGGAGCGCCCTTGCCAGCGTGCAACTTGCGCGATGATATGGGCAGCGGCACCAAAGCCATAGAGGCCGATTCTTGCCGCTTCGCCCGCCATGACGAGCGAGCGCCAGCCGATCAATCCCGCACACAACAAGGGCGCCAGCATGACGTCCCCGCCTTGCTCGCCCACCGGAAATGCGAAGCGCGCATCGGCTATGACGGCGTTCGCATAGCCACCGTCGCGGGTATGCCCGGTGAATTGCGGCGCATCACAAAGGTTTTCCTGGTTGCTGCGGCAATAGGGGCAAGCGCCGCAGGTGTGTCCCAGCCAGGGGATGCCGACCCGCTCTCCGATCGCAAGCCCCGTAACCCCATCGCCAAGCGCATCGATCCGGCCGACGATCTCATGGCCCGGAATGATGGGAACATGTCGATCGGGCCGTTCCCCGTCCACGACGTGCAGGTCTGTGCGACAGACGCCACAGGCGAGGACGTTCACCCGAATCTCTCCTCGGCCCGGTATTCTATCCGGAAGTTCGGTCCACACGAGCGGCTGACCGACCGCATTCAGGACCATTGCATGCATCGCATGCCTCCCAGCATCTGACAGCTGCACCAAGACGAGCCTGCCGAAACAGGATCGTCTTCGAACCTCTGCCTCAGTTAAAGACCATGCCGCCGTCGATAATCAGGGCTTGCCCTGTCATGTAATCCGAGTCCGGGCCAGCAAGGAAGGATACGCAGGCTGCCACGTCTTCCGGCTCAGAGATGCGCCCGAGCGTTACGTTCTTCGCCCATTGCTGCAGGCCCCATTCAAGGGTCTGGCCATTTTCATCAGCGACCTTCTGAGCAATGCCCTCCATCATGGGCGTGCGCACGATACCGGGACAATAGGCATTGCTGGTGATGCCAAGGGGTGCGAGATCCTTGGCTACTGTCTGGGTGATGCCGCGGATCGCGAACTTGGTCGCGCCGTAAACCGCCAGATCGGGATTGCCAACCTGTCCCGCCTGTGACGAAGCATTGATGATCTTGCCGACGATATCGCCGGCCTTCTCGGGCTTACGTGCCTTGAAATGCTTGAGCGCCGCCTGGATGCCCCAATAGGTGCCGCCGACATTGACGTCGAACACCTTGTGGTAGATTTCGGGCGTGATCTCCTCGATCGGTGTGGTCGGTCCGAGGCCTGCGTTGTTCACGATGACATCGAGCCGGCCAAACCGCTGAACGACCGCATCCACCGCCTTGAAGACGTCATCGCGCTGAGCGACATCGACCTTGACCGCGAGTGCTTCACCGCCTGTAGCGATGATTGCATCGGCTGCCGCCTCTGCCGTTTCCGCATTATAATCGAGACAGCCGATGGCGAAGCCTTCCCGGGAGAGACGCACCGCGATGGCCAAGCCTATGCCCTGGCCGGCACCTGTGACGATTGCGACCTTCTTGCCAGTAGTCATGATAATCTTCCTTCGTCTGTTCGGGATGGCGCCTCTCCTCCACCGGCGCGTCTCCTCCCTCCTAAGGGTGAGAGGAGACGCGTTCAGAAAGGCAATTGACCTCCGGCCCCGGCGGTGACCGGCTGATCGACGAAGACACGCCCGATCGAAAAGCGGCTCGTTATTGCTCGAAATCGATGACGACGCGGCCCTGGATGTCGCCCTTGTGCATCCGGGAGAAGATGTCGTTGATGTTCTCGAGTTTGTCGGTTGAGATCGTGGCCTTCACCTTGCCGTCACCGGCGAAGTCCAAGGCTTCCTGTAAATCGAGCCGCGTCCCCACGATCGATCCCCGCACGGTCACGCCGTTCAGCACCGTGTCGAAGATCGGCAGCGGGAAGTCACCGGGCGGCAGGCCGTTGAGCGCGACCGTGCCGCCGCGTCCCACCATACCCATCGCCTGTTCGAAGGCCTTGGGCGACACGGCGGTGACCAACACCCCATTCGCGCCTCCGATCTGCTTCTTCACGAAAGCGATCGGGTCTTCCGAACGGGCGTTGACTGCCAACGTGGCCCCCAGCGACCGGGCGAGGTCGAGCTTCCTGTCATCGACATCGACGGCGACGACGTTGAGGCCCATCGCCTTGGCATATTGCACGGCGAGATGGCCGAGACCTCCGATGCCGGAGATCACCACCCAGTCGCCCGGTTTGGTGTCGGTTACCTTGAGGCCCTTGTAGACGGTGACGCCGGCGCACAGGATCGGCGCAATATCGACGAACGAAACGTTGCCGGGCAGATGCCCCACATAATTGGGATCGGCGAGAACATATTCGGCAAAGCTGCCGTTCACCGAATACCCGGTATTGTGCTGCTCCTCGCACAGCGTTTCCCAGCCGCCCAGGCAGTGCGTGCAATGGCCGCAGGCATCGTATAGCCATGGCACGCCCACCCGGTCGCCCTCCTTGACATGCTTCACACCTGCGCCAACCGCGACCACATGTCCGACGCCCTCGTGACCAGGAATGAAGGGTGGATTGGGCTTGACCGGCCAATCGCCCTCAGCGGCATGCAGGTCGGTGTGGCACACACCGGTGGCTGCGATCTTGACGAGGATCTGGCCGGCGCCAGGTCGGGGCACCGCGACTTCCTCCATGACCAATGGCTTTCCGAATTCACGGACGACCGCGGCTTTCATCGTGCTTTCCATGGCGATGTTCCTCTCTCAGAAATGCGCGTCGATATCGACGACATCGATCAGCTTGTGATTGACGAACTCCTTGAGGCCGAGGCCCAGCAGTTCGCGGCCATAGCCCGAGCGACGGATGCCGCCGAACGGCAGGTCGGCCTCCACCTTAGTCGGGTGATTGACGAAGACCATGCCGGTGGAAATCCGCTTCGCCACTTCGGCGCCGTGGACAGGATCGGAGGTGAAGACGGAGCCGCCCAGGCCAAAGGGCGAGTCGTTGGCGATGCGCACGGCATCGTCCTCATCCTTCGCACGGAACAGCATCGATACCGGACCGAAGAATTCCCAATAACGGGCCGGATTGCCCTCATCGAGGTCGGTCAGAAAAGTTGGCTGCACGAAAGCCCCCTTGTTCGGCACTGTAGGACCGACTTCCTCAGCCTTGGCGCCCAGTTCGACGGCCTTGCGGATCTGTTCCTTGATGTCGTCGGCCGCCTTTTGCGAGGAGAGCGGCGCGAGAGTGGTGCCGGGGTCGGAGGGGTCGCCCATGACGAGCTTGGCTACGCCCTTGCGATAACCGTCGAGGAAGGTGTCGTAGACTTCATCGACGACGATCATGCGCTTGGACGAAACACAGACCTGGCCACCGTTCCAGTGCCGGCCGAAGACGGCCCAGTCGATCGTCTTGTCCATGTCGGCATCGGCGAGCACGACAAAGGCGTCGGCGCCGCCCAGTTCCATGGTCGACTTCTTGAGCGCCTTGCCGGCCTCGGATGCAACCACCGCGCCGGCAGCTTCCGAGCCAGTCAACGCCACGCCATGAACGCGCGGATCGTTGATGATGAGGTTGATCTGATCGCGCGTTGCATAGAGATTCTGGAACGCGCCTTCCGGCAGACCCGCTTCGTTCATCAGTCTCTCGAACGCGGCGGCGCTCTGCGGAACGTTCGAGGCGTGCTTGAGGATCAGCGTGTTGCCGGCCGAGAGTTGCGGCGCGAGAATGCGGGCAATCTGATAATAAGGGAAATTCCATGGCTCGATCGCCAGGAGGACGCCGAGCGGCTCGTGCACCAGCATCGCCTCGCCTTCGGCGGGATCGAGCACCGGCAGCTTCTCCGGCTTCAGCAGGTCTTCCGCATGCCGAACATAATATTCGAAGATCTTGGCGGAGAGTTCCACCTCGGCCTTCGCTTCGGCGACCAGCTTACCCATTTCCAGCGTCAGCAGGCGGGCAAAAGCATCGCTGTCCCGGCGCAGGATGTCTGCGGCATTCTGCAGGATACGGCCGCGCTCGGCGAAGGAGGTTTCGCGCCAACTGAGGAAAGCCGCGTCTGCTTTGTCCAGCGCGGTCTTCACCTCCTCGTCCGTTGCGTCGGGAAAGGTCGCAACAGTGTCTCCGGTATAGGGATTGATGGTCGCGTAGGACATTGTCCATTCTCCTGTGGTGAATCAGATTTCGGGGGTAAGGGGTACGGTCACGCGCCGAGATCCTTCACGGCCTGCACCATCTGCGTCAGCACCGCCTGGGCATCCCCATAGACCATGCTGCAATTCTCGTTGAAGAAGAGCAGGTTCTCGACGCCGGAATAACCTTTGCCCTGACCGCGCTTGACGACATAGACCTGGTGGGCCTGGTCGGCATCGAGGATGGGCATGCCGTAGATCGGCGAGGATTTGTCGGTGCGTGCCGCCGGGTTGACGACATCGTTGGCCCCGATGACCAGCGCGACATCGGTGTTGGCAAACTCGGCGTTGATATCTTCCATATCGAAGATGATGTCATAGGGCACGCCGGCTTCGGCGAGCAGCACGTTCATGTGACCGGGCATGCGCCCCGCAACCGGATGGATCGCGAACTTCACGCCGACGCCTGCGGCCTGGAGCAGCTTCACGAATTCATAGAGCTTCTGCTGCGCCTGCGCGACGGCAAGGCCATAGCCGGGAATGATGATGACGCTGGAGGCATAGCGCATGGCGATGCCAGCATCGTTGGGCTCGGTGCTCTTCATTTCACCATGCGCTTCGCTGCCGCTCCCGACGGCCACATCGCCGAAGTTCGAGAACAGGACATTGGCGAGTGAGCGGTTCATCGCCTTGGCCATCAGCACGGTGAGCAACGTCCCCGCAGAGCCCACTACCATCCCCGCGATCATCAGCGCCGGGTTCTGCAGTGCATAGCCTTCCAGCCCCACTGCCAGACCCGTGAAGGCGTTATAGAGCGAGATCACGACCGGCATGTCCGCCCCGCCGATCGGCAATGTCATCATGATCCCGAACGCAAGCGCGCCGAGGAAGAACAGCGCCGCCAGCAGCGGGGAATTCGCCGTGCCAAAAAATGCCACCATCGCGACGCCCACCAGGACGGTTGCAAGGAACAGCACCCCATTGACGATGCGCTGGCCGGTAAAGCGCCAGGGATTGCGGATCCGGCCGTCGAGCTTGGCCCAGGCAATCACCGACCCGGTCAGCGAGATCGAGCCGATCAGCGCGCCGGCCGCCGTCACCGCCAGAATCAGCGCTGCGTGCACACCGCGCGTCGACAATTCGACAGCCGCCACGGCTGCCGCCGCGCCGCCGCCCATGCCGTTGTACAGCGCGACCATCTGCGGCATTGCGGTCATCTCGACCTTGCGTCCGCGCAGGAATGCCCAGCCGCCGCCTGCGCAAAGGGCAAGGAGCGCGAGGATCACGTTAACGGTACGATAAGGCCCGACCTCTGCTGGCAAGTCAAAAACGGTAAGGAAACTGGCAGCGACGGCAACCACCATGCCGATACCCGCCACGACGATGCCTGATAGCGCGGTAACCGGTGACGACATCCGCTTCAGGCCGAAAATGAACAGGCCGGCAGCGGCCAATCCGCTTACGCCGAGGATATGCTGGATCAACATGTCAGTTCTTCTTCGCCCCGCTGGATTTGAACATGGCGAGCATGCGGTCGGTCACCACATAACCCCCGGCGGCGTTGGCTGCGCCGAGCGCAACCCCAAGAAAGCCGACGCCTTGCGCAAAGGGCGTGGTCGCGTTCAGCAGCGCGTGGAGCGCCCCGACGACGACAATACCGTGGATGAAGTTCGATCCCGACATCAGCGGCGTATGGAGGATAGACGGCACCCGGCTGATGACCTCGTATCCGGTGAAGGCCGCCAGCATGAAAATGTAGAGTGCGATGAGCCAGGTCATCGATGTGTCGATAATCATTTCGCATTCTCCGCACCGGATGAAGCCATCCCCTCTATCGCCTGCCGCACCGCACCATCGCGAATCTCTCCGCCATGCGTGAAGACGGTTCCGGCGATGACCTCATCCTCGAAGTCGAGCGCGATGGCCCCGTCCTTCACCAGCAAGGTGACAAGATTGAGAATATTCTTGGCGTAAAGTTCGCTGGCATGCTGGGCCAGCGCTGAAGGCACATCGAGCGGCCCCAGGATCGTCACTGGCCCTACGGTGACTGTCTGGCCGGGCTGCGTTCCTTCGCAGTTGCCGCCGCTTTCAGCGCCGAGATCGACGATCACCGCGCCCGGCTTCATCGCCGCGATCTGGTCGGCGGCGATCAGGATCGGCGCCCGCCGGCCGGGCACCGCTGCCGTCGTGATGATCATGTCCGCTTCGGCGATGTGCTGCGAGACGATCTGTCGTACTTTCGCTTTCTCGTCCGCCGTCAGCTCGCGCGCATAACCGCCTTCGCCCCGTGCATCGATGCCGGTGTCGACGAATTTCGCGCCCAGCGACCGCGCCTGTTCGGCGGTTTCGGGGCGGACGTCATAGCCCTCGGTAACCGCGCCGAGGCGGTGTGCCGTCGCCAGTGCCGAAAGCCCGGCCACGCCAAGGCCCATCACCAACACCTTTGCCGCACGCAGCGAGCCCACAGCGGTCGTCATCATCGGCAGGATCCGCGGCATGTGTACCGCGCCCAGCAACGGCGCATAATAGCCCGCCAGTGCCGCCTGGCTCGACAGGGCATCCATCGATTGCGCGCGGCTGATGCGGGGAATGCGCTCCATCGCAAACGCTGTGATCTTGTGGTCACGCAACGCCGTGACGAGTTCCAGGTTCGCAGCACCGTAAAGGAACGAGATCAACAAGGCGCCCGGCTTCATCGTCCCGATCACATCGACCGGCGGTGGTTGCACGGCCAGCACGATGTCCGCATTCGCGACGAGCGCCTGTGGCGTGTTCGCAAATGCCACATCCTCATAAGCTTCGTCCGTGAAAGTCGCGCTGTAACCGGCATCTCTTTCAACAACCAGAGAAGCACCCAGTCGCGCCAGCCGGGTGGCGACCATTGGTACGGCGGCCACTCGCTTCTCTCCGGCTTTGATTTCTTTGAGAACTGCTATCTGGATCGCCATCGCCTGCTCCGCAGTGGTTGGGCTCGCAGTCGCCGCGTATCGAGCCGTGTGGTATCTGTGCGCCGACCATGCAGCTGTGCACATTGACACAGATCAAATACAATCCAAATGTCATTTGATATTTAATTTTCGGAGGTTCACTATCGCGGCAGGAGGGGCAACACATGATGACCAGGGTGGCCGTAAGAACAAGGCTGAGTCGGCACGAGGCGCAAGTCCAGACACGCGAACGGCTTGTCGACGCTGCACGGAGGCTGTTCGTCCGGCACGGCTTCGGCGGGACGTCGCTTCGGGACATCGCGGAGGAGGCTGGATATTCGCAGGGCGCTTTCTATTCGAATTTCCCATGCAAGGAAGCCGTGCTTCTCGATATTCTCAAGCGGCATGTTGCATGGGAAGAGGAGCAATTGGATGCTATCGTCGGAAACGGCGAGCATGGCGCCGAACAGGTTCTCGCTGCGCTTGGAAAGTGGTTCGAAAAGTTCGAAACCGACCGCGACTGGTCGATCCTCACCGTCGAGTTGCAACTACATGCACTGAGAAGTCCGACATTTGCCAAAAGCTATTCCCGCTTCTGGCTGGAGCACGAGAAACGCGTTGCCGATCTGGTCAGCCAGACCTTCGCGCGCTGCGGCAAGGTTGTACCAGTCGATCCCGCGCAGTTGGCTTCGGGCCTGATGGCCCTGTCCAACGGGCTGGCGGTGCAGGAAAGCGCGAAAGGTCCGCCGCGCATCGCCGCGGCGATCAGCCTGTTTCTGGAGTCTCTTCTCGCGGCCGCTCCAGTCCCTAACGAGCGGACTTGCTGATGTCGATCGGTCACGTTTTCGCGGAATGCCGACAAGGACAGCGCAATGGCTGGCTTCAGACGCAACAGCGTACTTCAGATGAGCATGCTTTGCCGTCGTCCTGCAACCATTATCAAAGCCCGGACGAGGCCCAGCGGACATAGATGAGAAGGAATGCTCTACCATGCATTATAGCAGCGGAAATTACGAAGCGTTCGTGCGTCCCCGCAAACCGGAAGGGGCGGACAGGAAGACCGCATGGATTGTCGGTTCGGGTCTGGCTGGACTGGCGGCGGCCGCCTTCCTGATCCGGGACGGGGGCGTCGTCGGCGAGCGCATCACCATTCTCGAAGAGTTGGAGATCCCCGGTGGCGCCCTCGACGGCCTCGATGTGCCGGACAAGGGATTCGTCATCCGCGGTGGCCGTGAGATGGAGGAGCATTTCGAGTGCCTCTGGGATCTCTATCGTTCGATTCCGTCCCTGGAGATCGAGGACGCCAGCGTCCTCGACGAATTCTATCGGCTCAACAAGGACGACCCCAATCTCTCGCTTCAGCGCACGACGCAGAACCAGGGCCAGGACGTGCCCGACAAAGCGCTGCTGACGCTGAACGACAAGGCCCAGAAGGATCTACTCTCCGTCTTCCTGGCGGCCCGCGAGGAGATGGAGAACAAACGCATCAACGAGGTGTTCGGCGAGGACTTCCTGAAGAGCAATTTCTGGCTCTACTGGCGCACCATGTTCGCCTTCGAGGAGTGGCATTCGGCGCTCGAGATGAAGCTCTACCTGCACCGCTTCATCCACCACATCGGCAGCCTGGCCGACTTCTCCTCGCTAAAGTTCAATCGCTACAACCAGTATGAATCGATGGTGCTGCCGCTGGTGAAGTGGCTGACCGAGCACGGGGTCAAGTTCCGCTATGGCGTCGAGGTCACCGATGTCGATTTCGACATCAAGGCTGATTGCAAGCAGGCGACCCGGATCCACTGGAAAGAGAAGGGCGTGGAGGGCGGCGTCGATTTAGGTACCGACGATCTCGTCTTCATCACCATCGGTTCGCTGACCGAGAATTCCGACAATGGCGATCACAAGACGCCGGCGAAGCTGAACGAGGGACCGGCTCCGGCCTGGGACCTGTGGCGCCGCATCGCTGCCAAGGACCCGGCGTTCGGTCGTCCTGATGTGTTCGGGGCTCATATCTCGGAAACGAAATGGGCCTCTGCCTCTATTACCGCGCTCGACGCCCGCATCCCGGCCTATATCGAGAAAATCACCAAACGAAACCCGTTCACCGGCAAGGTCGTCTCCGCCGGTATCGTCACCGTGAAGGACTCGGCGTGGCTGCTGAGCTGGACGGTCCACCGGCAGCCGCATTTCAAGAAGCAGCCCAAAGACCAGATGATCGCCTGGTTCTACGCCCTCTTCGTCGACAAGCCCGGCGACTATGTGAAGAAGCCGATGCAGGACTGCACCGGCGAGGAGATCACCCAGGAATGGTTGTACCATCTCGGCGTGCCGGTCGAGAGCATCCCGGAACTGGCCGCGACGGGCGCCAGCACCGTTCCAACGATGATGCCCTACATTACCGCCTTCTTCATGCCGCGCCAAGCGGGCGACCGGCCGGACGTGGTCCCTGAAGGCGCGGTCAACTTCGCCTTCATCGGCCAGTTTGCAGAATCGAAGCAGCGCGACTGCATCTTCACGACGGAATATTCGGTGAGGACCCCGATGGAGGCCGTTTATACGTTGATGAATGTCGAACGCGGTGTGCCGGAAGTGTTCAACTCCACCTACGATATCCGGACACTCCTTGCCGCGATCGGGCCGCTGAGGGATGGCAAGGGGATTGATCTTCCCGGCCCGGCCTTCCTGCGCAAGCTGCTGATGAAAAAACTGGAAGGCACAGAGATCGGACAATTACTGCAGGAATTTCATCTGGTGCAGGACGTGTAAGGCAGGCTGCGATCATAAGCCATCAGGCCCTGATCGCAGGCTGAGCCCCCATCTGGCGCCGAGGGAGACGTTTATGATCTTCGCGGAGTTACTCGATGGCTGAACCCGGAATTGGCGCCGCGATGCGGCATGATCGCCAAGAAGACGAAGCGGCGCGGCACGGGCGTGATCCGGTTTGCGGCATGGCCGTCGATTCGGCGAAGACGTCACATCACGCTGAACATGATGGGCAATCATATCGCTTCTGTTCGGCCGGCTGCCGGCAGAAATTCCTCAGCGATCCGGGCAAGTATTTGAACCCGGTTACGGAGGATATAGCGCCGCCTCCGCTCGAGGGATCGATCTGGACTTGCCCGATGCATCCGCAGATCCGGCAGCCCGCACCGGGCAGTTGCCCGATCTGCGGCATGGCGTTGGAACCCGAGGCGCCGAGGCTCGACGATGCGCCCAACCCCGAACTGGTCGACTTCACGCACCGGCTCTGGGTCGCGGGCGCTCTCGCCGTGCCGCTTCTCATCCTGTCGATGGGAGGCGAGATGTTGGGTCTGCATCTCGTCCCTGCCTCCTGGTCGCCGTGGATACAGCTTGTCCTTTGTGCCCCGATCGTTTTGTGGGCGGGCTGGCCCTTTTTCGAGCGGGGCTGGGCATCGCTTAAAAGCCGGCATACCAACATGTTCACGCTGATCTCGCTCGGCGTCGGTGCGGCATTCCTCTACAGCCTCGCGGCGACAGTTGCGCCAGGCCTGTTTCCCGCCGCTTTGCGTCAGCATGGCGGCATGGTCCCGGTCTATTACGAAGCTGCGGGCGTTGTGGTCGCCCTCGTCCTTCTTGGTCAGGTGCTTGAACTTCGCGCACGCGCCGCAACCGGCCGGGCCATTCGCTCTCTCCTTAACCTTGCCCCCAAGACCGCGCGCAGGATGCAAGCCGACGGTAGCGACGACGAGGTTCCTTTGTCCAAGGTTGTGAGAGGGGACCGGCTTCGCATCCGCCCAGGTGAGGCGATACCTGTCGACGGAACAGTGTTGGAAGGTCAATCCTCGGTAGACGAATCGATGCTCACGGGTGAGCCTGCGCCGGTGCTAAAGACAGCCGGATCGAGCGTTACTGGCGGCACGGTCAACGGCAATGGCAGTTTGGTGATGGAGGCGCGTGCGGTCGGCTCCGAAACCATGCTCGCGCGCATCGTCGCGATGGTATCCGAAGCTCAGCGCAGCCGCGCGCCCATCCAGGCCGTCGCCGACCGGATCGCCGGTTGGTTCGTGCCGCTCGTGGTCCTTATTGCGGTCGCGACTTTCGCGATCTGGTTGTGCGTTGGTCCCGAACCTCGACTGGGTCATGCGCTGCTCAATGCGATTGCCGTGCTCATCATCGCCTGCCCCTGTGCGCTTGGTCTCGCGACACCCATGTCGATCATGGTTGGAACGGGTCGCGGGGCGCAGGCCGGCGTGCTGGTCAAGAATGCCGAAGCCCTGCAAGCGCTCGACAGGGTCGATACCCTTGTGATCGACAAGACCGGGACGTTGACCGAGGGCAAACCGAGGCTAGTCGCGGTAAGCCCTGTGGAGGGTTTCTCCGAGGATGATCTACTGGCCCTTGCCGCAGCCGTCGAGACGAACTCGGAGCATCCTTTGGCGCTCGCCGTGGTCGACGCCGCAAAGGAGCGTGCCTTGTCGCTCGGCACCGTGAGCGCGTTCGAGGCGCATACCGGCCTTGGTATTACCGGAAATGTCGACGGTCGTGTAGTAGCCGTTGGCAATGCCGATCAGATGCGCAAAGTGGGCGCCGATCCGTCACCCCTTAGGGAACAGGGCGAGCGACGGCGCGCGGAAGGTGCGGGGGTCATGCTCGTCGCGATTGAGGGCAGGTGCGCCGGATTGCTCGTTGTCGCCGATCCCATCAAGACGTCTGCTTCCGCGGCAATTGCGGCGCTTCACGCCGGGGGCCTTAGAATTGTCATGCTGACGGGTGACGGCAAAGGGACCGCGCAATCCGTTGCGAAAGCGATCGGCGGAATCGACGAGGTGCACGCCGATCTCAAACCCGAAGACAAGGCGCGCATCATTGCCGAACTCAAGGCGAAGGGCGCCCGTGTGGCAATGGCGGGCGACGGCATCAACGATGCGCCTGCCCTTGCCGCCGCCGATGTGGGGGTTGCCATGGGCACCGGCACCGATGTCGCCATCGAGAGCGCCGGCCTGACCCTGACCAATGGCGATCTGTCGGCCATGGTCCGCGCCCGTCGGCTTGCACGCGCCACCATGGCGAACATACGCCAGAACCTATTCTTCTCCTTCCTGTTCAACGGCATCGGTGTGCCGGTAGCTGCCGGCATCCTCTATCCCTTTGCCGGGATACTGCTCTCGCCGATGCTTGCCGGGGCTGCAATGGCTGCATCTTCCTTCACGGTAGTCCTGAATGCCTTGCGCCTCAGCCACCAAAAACTGTGACAAGCATGTAATCTTCTAGGCAGTGCCACATCACGGACTCATCTTAAGTGCGATTTGTGGTCCCGTTTCCACGAAAAATAACTGTTATGTGCCGTCCAAAACCGACCGACGAAGATATGGCCGTTGTTGCGGCACTGTTGCTGATCAGCCGCCGCAGAGTTGAGCGACTAGATAACCGCTGAGTAAACAATGGGTACTGAAATCAAGATGTTCGGGCGCTCAACGAAGCGCCAGTTCGGGCTGTGGAGGGAAATCGGCGGCGTTTGGGCGGTAAGCCGTTCTCAAAATTAATCATTTTGTTCAAGGTGGCGGGCCGCGACCGATAGTGATGATCACTACGTTTACGCTATAGCCCTATGATATCATTCGAAGAAATCTTCATCGATTTTGCGGACGTGTAGGCTTTCCTCGATCCGGCAGCCAACATTGTGCCGGATCATCAGCCGTGTCAGTTGCCCACCATCGATCAGCACGATGCGCTTGCTCAAATATTCGGCGGTATCGCGAGCACTGGCGGTGAAGGTCGATGTGGTGACGAACAGGCCCTTGGCGGCCTTGTGCCGGTCAAGACTGCCGAAGAAATCGCGGATTGCGCCAGAGCTTACGCTGTTGCCCGCAGCATAACGTTTGGCCTGGATGTAAACCCGGTCAAGTCCCAACTCATCCTGATCGATCACGCCATCAACGCCGTCGTCCCCGCTACGCCCGAGCGCACGCCCAGCTTCTCCAACCGATCCGCCATAGCCCATTGCGAGTAGAAGATTGACGATCAGCCGCTCAAAGAAGTCTGGTGGTGCGGCGCGAACACGATCCAGCAAATCCTCTCCCAGCGCAGCCTCGATCCGGCGATGCGCGGCGCGCATGATTTCGTCTGGTGTTGCTTCAGCGGTGTCGGAAGCGACGTCGATCCGATCAGCTTCCTCCGTGGCGGACGACGTTCCACGGTCTGTGAACGCGCGGAATTCCTCGAAGCGAGCTAAGAAGCGATTATCGATCCGCTCAGGCGCAGCGATGAGAACTTCAACGCCGCGCGGTGTGGCACGGAAATGGCCGCGTCGGGTGGTTTCAACCAGTCCGGCCTTCGCGAGATATGTTTTTGCCCAGTGCACACGGTTAGCGAAAATGGTCTGGCGGCCTGAAGCAAGCAGGGCGTTGCGCGCCGCTTCGCTCAACCCGAGGTCACTCCCGAGATTTACGATGACATCTCCGATCCGCACCTCGGCCTGTTTGGCGGCGTGCAGGACTGGCAGCATCAGGCTTTGGTAATCAGGAATCTGAGCGGCAGTGTCAGGCGTTTCCATTGGTTTGCTCATATCAGCCCGAAATACCGTTCAAAGAAAGCGGCCAGCTTATCGAGCACGGCCTGCTTTTTGGTGGCATGGCCGTTGCCTTTCGAGAATCGCGACACCGGCGGCAGGATTCTGGTGATGGCGGTGCCGGTGGAAGGGATGCTGCCATCGCGGAACGCATTGTCGATGAAGCTGTGGGTCGCCGCAGCATTCAGGCTTTCCTCGGCAATAATCCGCTCCAGTTCCTCCACCTTCTTCGCCGCCATGAAGGCTTGCCATTGCGCATCCACCTTTGCCGTCGCGGAAACCGAATCCACGAACTGTTCGATGAGGTCTTTCTTGTTGCGCAGCGACGGGCTGGAGTTGATCGCGCGGTCGATGGTCGCGCGGATTTCCTTGTCGTCTCCGGTGCCCTTGGCCTGGATGAACCGTTCGACCAGCATCAGAATGTAATCGACGTTGATTTCGACCTGTTTGATCAGTTCGATCTCGAACACCACGTCGTCGTTGATCGCTTCCTTTTCAGCGTCGGAAACGCTGCGGAATTGGGCGTGCAGGTTCAGGTAGAGGCTCTGATAGTCCTGAAAATCGCGTTCGCTGAGAATTTCATTGCCAGCAAAATCGTCGAACGCCGTGAGGATGTTTTTCAACCGCAGGATCGACCCAAACAGTTTGATGAACGTCTTCTGCGCGGCCTCTCCGACGATTGGCTCGCCCAGCGGGAACAGCGCCACCAGTTCGGCGACTTTCTTCTGATATTCCGCATAGTAATCGGCATAGGGCTTGAGCAGGACAATGCCCTTGGCGTCCTTGTTGCCGAACAGCGCCAGCGCATCATTCGTCGCCTGCTCCAGATCACGAAAGGAGACGATGTTACCGTAGGTCTTGACCGAGTTCAGAATGCGGTTGGTGCGCGAATAGGCCTGAATCAGCCCGTGCGCGCGCAGGTTCTTGTCCACCCATAACGTATTGAGCGTGGTGGCGTCGAAGCCGGTCAGGAACATGTTGACCACGATCACGAGATCAAGCTCGCGGTTCTTCAGCCGCTGAGACAAATCCTTGTAGTAGTTCTGGAACTTGTCGGCAGACGTATCGAAATTGGTGGCGAACAGGCTGTTATAGTCGCGTATGGCGGCTTCCAGAAAATCGCGCGATCCCTGATCCAGCCCTTCGGTCTCGAACTCCTCCTCGCTCAGCAAGCCGTCCGTCTCCCCCTCATTGGCGGCAAAACTGTAGATCAGGCCGATCTTCAGTCGTTGCGCTGGCGGGAGGTCCTTCTGCTGGCTAGCAAACTCGGTGTAATAGCGTTTGGCGGCGTCGATTGAGGCGCAGGCAAACAGCGAATTGAAGCCGTTCAGTCTCTTGCCGCCGTGCCTGTAGCTGGCGCTGCGTTTGGTCTTCTGGTCGAAATGTTCGCGGATATAGCCCGCCACCTGTGAAATACGTTCGGGCGCGAGCAACGCCCGTTCCGTGTCGATGGCCGAAACCTGCTTGTCATGGATCGCCGCCCCGGCCTTGATCGTATTGATGTAGTCGATGCGAAATGGCAGCACGTTCTTGTCGTTGATCGCATCGACGATGGTGTAGGTGTGCAGTTTGTCGCCGAATGCTTGGCTCGTGGTCCGCAGGAGTGGATTGCCGCCGGTACCGGAATTTTCGGCGAAGATCGGCGTGCCGGTGAAGCCGAACAGGTGATAGCGCCTGAAAGAGCGGGTGATTTCCGCGTGCATGTCGCCGAATTGGCTGCGGTGGCATTCATCGAAGATCACCACGACATGCGCGTCATAGACCGGATGCTTTTTGTTCCGGGCGACAAACCGGCTGAGCTTCTGGATGGTCGTGATGATGATGCGCGCGTTCGGGTCTTCCAGTTGCCGTTGCAGCACGGCGGTCGAGGTGTTGGAGTTCGCCGCCCCTTTCTCGAACCGTTCGTATTCGCGCATGGTCTGATAATCGAGATCCTTACGATCCACGACAAACAGAACCTTGTCGATGCTGGGCAAGCTGCGCGCCAGTTGCGCGGCTTTGAAGCTGGTCAGGGTCTTGCCGCTGCCGGTCGTATGCCAGACATAGCCGCCTGCCGCCAAAGTGCCCAGTTGCCGGTGATTGGTGGCCGTGCCGATGCGCAGCAATATCCCCTCTGCCGCGACGATCTGGTAGGGGCGCATCACCAACAATTTGCGATCCACATCGAACACGCAATAGCGCGTCAGGATGTTCAGCAACGTGTGTCGGGCAAAGAAGGTCTTGGTGAAGCCGACCAGTTCGGTGATCGGCTGGTTCTTCGCATCGGCCCACCAACTGGTAAAAGCGAAACTGTTGGAGCTTTTCTGGCGGCTGCGCTTACCGCGTTGTTCGGCCAGATGCCCGTCACGCACGGTGTTGCTGTAATATTTGGTCAGCGTCCCGTTGCTGATGACGAACAGTTGCACATAGTCGAACAGGCCTGATCCGGCCCAGAAACTGTCGCGGCTGTAGCGGTCGATCTGGTTGAAGGCTTCGCGGATATCCACGCCCCGGCGTTTCAGTTCGATGTGCACCATCGGCAGGCCGTTCACCAGAACCGTGACATCGTACCGGTTAGCCCGTGCGCCCTCTATCTCGTACTGGTTGATGACCTGAAGCGTGTTGTTGTGGATGTTATCCTTGTCGATCAGATAGATGTTCTTGGTGGTTCCATCATCGCGCTTCAGCACCTGCACATGGTCTTCCTGCAGACGTGCGGTTTTCTCGATGATGCCGTCATTGGCGCTGGCGATGCAGGTGGTGAAGAACCGCTCCCATTCCGCATCCGACAGCGTAACCTTGTTCAGCTTTTCCAGTTGGCGGCGCAGATTGGCGACCAGAGCGGCCTCTGACGTGACGGGCAGGTAGTCATAGGCCTGCGCCCGCAATTGCCGGATAAGGGCCTTTTCGAGTTCCGCCTCGGACTGATAGCCGCTTTCCTGCTTGGCCGAAGGATCGGGCTGGTATTCGGCAACAACCGTGCTTTCGCCTGACAGCGCAATCGGTTCATAGCGTGAGGGAGGCGGCGCTTCCTTCATGCCGCTTCCTGAAAGGTCAGCAGGCGGTCACGGTAATGCTCATATTGCTGGCGGCGCGCTTTGATCTCGGCAGGCAGGCCGCTGGAAAGATCGTTCACCAACGCGTCGAACTTGTCAAGGATGGACACGACGCGCTCCTGCTCTTCCAGCGATGGAACCGGGATCATGATCTTGGCGAGGCTCTCGCCAGACAGGCGTTTCACCTTCGCGCGCGCAACATACTTATTCTTCTGCGCATGGAACGCTTCCGTCTGGAAGTAGTACGATACGAATTTGGGATTCATCGAGTGCCTGAAGACGAAGCAATCATCGTGTACGGCCACGTCTTCATTCCCCAGCCAGGCCACGGCTTTACCGACATCCTCAACGGTTTCACCGACGGCGGCGATCACCACGTCCCTCGGCTGGGCAAATCGAAGCTGTTTCGCCATATCGGCACGAACATGTGAGATGGCGGATGAAGCCGCCACGCCATAGTGCGTGTAGATTTCGCCGTAGTGAATGCTCGGAATGCCGCCTTTAACCACGTCGTTCTTGGTGAAGCGCCGTCCACGTATGAAGTTGCCAAGCTCACCCAATGCCATTATCCTCGTTGCTTGCTTGCTTGCTTGCTTGCTTGCTTGCTTATCCGTGCGTTCGTCGAAGGTCAGTAAGGCATCGCGGTAGTGTTGGTATTGCCGCCGCCGCGCCTCCAGCTCCGCCTCCAGCTCCGCCTCCAGCTTGGTGAAATTATCAAGTATTACAACGATTTCTTTCTGAATTTCGAGCGGCGGGACAGGAATTTTGATCTTCGCAAGGCTCTTTGCAGAAACGTCGATCACTTTCGTACCTGTCGCATGCCGCTTCTTATCGGCAAAAAATTGGGGCGTTTGCAGATAGTATGAGAGATACTTTGCATCCTGATCGTGTTTCAACACGGTGGCGTGCCCACCTGTGACGATCTGAGTATCCCCCAGCCAAGCAACGCCTTTGCATACGTCATCGATGTTTTCGCTGGTATTGGTGATGATCAGATCGCCCGGATCGACCTTCGCCAAACGCGCCGCTTTCTCCGGAGGAACGAACGACTTCGTTTCCGTCGCCCAGATACCGTAGAAGGTGTAAATCTGCCCGTAGTGGATGCATCCGACACCGGCTTCCACGAAGTCAGATTTCGGCATGCCGTTGCCGCGCACCAGTTCACCAAAGTCACCAATAGGCCTGAACTCCACCCCTTCCGGGCACAGCTTCGCAATCAGCGCATCAATCCGGCTCATGCCGCCGCTCCTTCCAGATCGGCGACAATGGCGTCTATCGCCTCGCGCAACTGTGCCTGCCGCGTGACGATGGCTGTGATTTCGGCGTTCAGCGCGATGATATCCACCGCCTGCCGCGTGTCCTCCTGCTCGACATAGGAGGACACGGCAATGTTGTAGCCGTTTTCCGCGATCTCGCCGTTTTCCACCAGCCGCGCAAAATGGTCGATGCTTATGCGTGCGGTAAAGGCATCAAGGATTTTCTGCCGATGCGGGGACGCCAGCTTGTTCTTGTTGCCATTGCGCGCGAACTCCGCGCTGGCATCAATAAACAAGGTGGCGTTGTCTGATTTGGATTTTTTCAGAACGATGATGCAGGTGGCGATTGTCGTGCCGAAAAACAGGTCGGGCGGAAGCTGGATCACCGCATCGACATAGTTGTTGTCGATCAGATACTGGCGGATTTTCGCTTCGGCTCCGCCGCGATAAAGCACGCCGGGAAATTCGACGATGGCCGCCGTGCCATTCACCGCCAGCCAGTGCAGGATGTGCATGGTGAAGGCGAGGTCGGCCTTGCTCTTGGGCGCGAGAACACCCGCAGGCGCAAAGCGCGGATCGTTGATCAGGAGCGGATTGGCGTCGCCGTCCCATTTGATCGAATAGGGCGGATTGGAAACAATCGCCTCGAACGGTTCATCATCCCAATGGGCGGGATCGGTCAGCGTATCGCCATGCGCGATGTCGAACTTTTCATAGTTCACATCGTGCAGGAACATGTTGATGCGGCACAGATTGTAGGTCGTCAGGTTCACTTCCTGACCGAAGAACCCCTGCCGAACCTTGTCATGCCCCAGCACCTTGCTGAAATTGAGCAGCAGAGAACCCGAACCACAGGCCGGATCGTAGACCTTGTTGACCTCATCCTTGCCTGCCACCGTGATGCGGGCCAGCAGTTCGGAAACCTCCTGCGGGGTGTAATATTCACCGCCTGACTTTCCAGCGGTCGATGCATACATCTGCATCAGATATTCATAGGCATCGCCGAACAGGTCGATGCTGCTTTCCGCGAACCCACCGCCCGACAATGGCAGATCGCCGATGGCGTCGAGCAGCTTGACCAGCTTTTCGTTGCGCTTGGATACGGTGGGGCCAAGCTTTCCGCTGTTGACGTCGAGATCGTCGAACAGCCCCTTGAAATCGTCCTCGCTGTCCGCGCCGTTGGCCGAGCCTTCGATCTCAGCAAAGATGCGAGAGAGCGTTTCGTTGAGGTTCGCGTCATTGCGCGCGCGCTGCCTCACATTGGCGAACAGGTTGGACGGCAGGATGTAGAAGCCTTTTTCCTTCACCGTCTCGGCGCGCCCGAACTCGGCGTCGGCATCGGTCAGGCTGGCATAATCGAAGCTGGAGGAACCCGCGCGGCGTTCCTGCTCGTTCAGATAGGCGACCAGATTTTCCGAGATGAAGCGGTAAAACAGCATCCCGAGCACATAGCTTTTGAAATCCCAGCCATCGACGCTACCGCGCAAATCATTGGCGATGCGCCAGATGGTTTTATGTAACTCGGCGCGCTCGATTTCCTTAACATTACTCACCGTCGGACATCCCCGCTCACTCTGTGTCCGGCAGGATCGCCGCTGGTCGTTTGATGGCTCAGCCGCCCCGCTTCGATTGCTTTCAGACGCTCATATTCTTCCACGGACATGACCACCACGACGCCGCGCCCGTGTTTTTCGACCAGCACGGGAGCCGCACGCGCGGTGTCGATCATCAGCCCGAAGCCGTTCTTCGCTTCGCGCGCGGACATGATTTTCATGGCTGATTCCCGCATTGCCCCTATTGCGCCAATTAAGGCGAAATGGCTCTTTTGGGCAATGGCAAACTGGCGTCCGATGGCGGGCAGCGCTGCGATAGTTGAGGTCTCCGCGCCGCCCGCCGCGATCATGATCGACTTTGCGGCGCATCCGGCCTGTTGCGAACGCCTACTCGCTCGGTATCGTCGGCGTCGAACGCCATTCTGCCCAGCTTGATCCAGACGCCGCGCGCGTGTTCGCCGTCTTCACCCTGGAGTTTTTCTGCGGCCCAGATCAGCGCGCCGAAGATCATGGCGCGGTCGTCGCCGGTCAGGTCCACGATGCCCGCCTTGACGACGAGGCCGCCGAGTTCGATCAGATGCCGCGTGCGTTTGCGGCGCTCGACCTGCCATGTCCGCATATCATGCCGCGCCCGTTGCGCCTGATGACGATTGCGTGCCGTCCGATTGCGTCGAAGCGCCGCCACCGTTGCGGTCACCGCCGCGTGCAGATCGTCGGGATTTTCTCTGAAACCACGCAGTCCCGCGTTTCGCCCATGCCTCCCTCTTCCCGGCATCTTTCGTCTCCACCAACACGATCAGCGCGCCGGCCAGTTCGTCGGCAGTGAGACTGTCCGCTCCGGTGGCGATCACCAGTTCGCCCAATTGCTGGACCTTTCGCGTCTTGAGTTCTCGCGCTTTGTCTTCGAGCGCCTTCAGTTCGGCGTCATAGTCTTTCGGTTTGCGCATGTGCCTTTCCTTTCCGGTCACAAGGTGTCGATGCGGAGAGGATAGTTTCGCGAGGCGCGGAATGCAGTAATGTCACCGGGACGGTCTGACACGGCGCGAACAGTCCCGAGAAATTCATTTCGAGGGCGCGCTTATACGTCGTTCCGACGTACACTTGGCCGTGCCAATGCTTGATCGCGATGGCGATCTATCATCTTCACGTCAAGGTCATTGGCCGCAAGGCTGGGTCGAGCGCGGTGGCCTCCGCCGCCTACCGCTCGGCCTCGCGGCTGCGCGACGGGCGCATCGACCGCGTGCAAGACTTCTCCGGCAAGCGCGGCGTCGTCCATTCCGAGGTGATGCTGCCGGAGAACGCACCGGGGGCATGGAGCGACCGCGAACGGCTCTGGAACGATGTCGAGGCGTTCGAGGTGCGCAAGGATGCCCAGCTTGCCCGCGAGGTGGAGTTTGCCATTCCGCGCGAGATGACTCAGGCGCAAGGCATCGAGCTGGCCCGCGACTTCGCGCAGGCCGAATTTGTCGATCAAGGCATGATCGCCGATCTGAACGTGCATTGGGATATCGGCGAGGACGGGATGCCGAAGCCTCACGCCCATGTCATGCTCACCATGCGCAGCGTGGACGAGAACGGTTTCGGCCAGAAGGTGCGGGACTGGAACCGCACCGAAATGGTCGAGCGCTGGCGCGAACGCTGGGCCGATCATGTCAACGAGCGGCTGGCCGAACTCGACATAGACGCGCGGATCGACCACCGCAGCCTTGAGGCGCAGGGCATCGGCTTGGAGCCGCAAAGCCAGATCGGCGCACCGGCACAGCGGATCGAAGGTGAAGGGATCGAAGCCGCCGACCGTGCCGACATGCACCGTGAGATCGCGCGCAACAACGGCGACCGGATCATTGCCGATCCTTCCATCGCGCTGGATGCGATCACGCAGCAGCAATCGACCTTCACGCGCCGGGACATGGCGAAATTCGCGCACCGGCACAGCGACGGCCTCGACCAGTTCAACGAGGCCATGGGCGCGATGCGGGGTTCGCCCGATCTGGTCGAACTCGGGCAGGACGGACACGGCGAGGACCGCTTCACCACCCGCGACATGATCGAGGCCGAACAGCGCCTGCACCGCGCGGCGGAATTGATGGCCGAGAAGGAATCGCACGAAGTCAGCGACAGGGACAGGGAGGCAGCACTTGCACGAGCAGCACAGCGCGGCCTTGTTCTTTCCGGCGAGCAGGCCGACGCGCTGGCGCATGTTACGGATGGTCGCGACCTTGGCATTGCCGTCGGCTATGCCGGAACGGGAAAGAGCGCCATGCTCGGCGTGGCGCGTGAAGCATGGGAAGCGTCAGGTTTTGAGGTTCGCGGCGTTGCCCTTTCGGGCATCGCCGCCGAGAATCTTGAAGGCGGATCGGGCATATCCTCGCGCACCATCGCCAGCATGGAACACGGCTGGCAGAACGGACGCGACATGCTCACGTCCCGCGATGTGCTTGTCATCGACGAGGCGGGCATGGTCGGCACGCGGCAGTTGGAGCGCGTGCTATCCCATGCCGCCGACGCTGGCGCAAAGATCGTGCTTGTCGGCGATCCGCAGCAGTTGCAATCCATCGAAGCAGGTGCAGCGTTCCGCTCGATTCATGATCGTCACGGCGGCGTCGAAATCCATGAGGTCCGCCGCCAGCGCGAGGACTGGCAGCGCGACGCCACGCGCGATCTGGCAACCGGCAGGACGGGTAATGCCATCCATGCCTATGACGCGCATGACATGGTGCATTCCGCCGAGACGCGCGAGCAGGCGCGCGGCGATCTGATCGACCGTTGGGACCGCGACCGGCAGGCCGCGCCGGACAGCAGCCGCATCATCCTCACCCACACCAATGCCGAGGTGCGCGAACTCAACGAGGCCGCGCGCGACCGGATGCGGGAGGCTGGCGATCTGGGCGAGGACGTGCGCGTCACCGCCGAGCGCGGCGCGCGCAGTTTCGCCAGCGGCGACCGCGTGATGTTTTTGCAAAACGAGCGCGGCCTTGGCGTCAAGAACGGTACGCTCGGCACGGTTCGAGAGGTCAACGCGCAGAGTATGACCGTACAGACCGACGATGACCGTTCTGTCGCCTTCGACCTGAAGGACTATAATAAGATCGACCACGGCTATGCCGCGACCATTCACAAGGCGCAAGGCATGACGGTGGACCGCACCCATGTTCTGGCGACACCGGGCATGGACGCGCACGGCAGCTATGTCGCCCTATCACGTCACCGCGACGGCATGGAGCTGCACTATGGCCGCGACGACTTCGCCGACCAGAACCGGCTCGCCCGCACCCTGTCGCGCGACCGGGCCAAGGACATGGCGACGGACTACGACCCGGCCCAAAACTACGCCGAGCGGCGCGGCATCACCTTCCGCGAGCGGGTTGTCGAGATCGTCAGGAAGATCGTACCGGAACAGGTGCGCGACAGGATCGGCGGCATGTTCGACGGCCTTCGCCTGCCTGTCGATGCCGCACCTGGCTCAAATCCCACGCCGTCGCCGCAACGGGCAGCGCCGGAAAGGACCGTGGCGCAAGACCCCGAGGCGGCGTTGCGCAAGGCCCGCACTAATGCGCTCGTGCGCCACGCCCGCGCGGTGGACACGATCCTGACTACCGGGGGCGTGGAGCTTGCCACGCCCGCGCACATGCGCGAACTGACCGACGCCCGCAACGCCTTCGACAAGCTGCGGCCTCACGGCGCGCAGGATGCCGAGGCCGCATATGTCAAGAACCCGGAGCTTGTCCGCGAGACGGCGGGCGGACGGATCAACCGCACCATCCGCGCCCTCCAGCTCGAAACTGAAATCCGCACCGGGCGGGAGGCGGACCCGATCCGCCGCGCGGATCGCTTCGTGGAGCGCTGGCAGAAACTCGGCCAGACCAGCCAGCGCCAGTACAGGGAAGGCGACATGTCCGGCTACAAGGCCACGCGCGCGGAGATGGGCAACATGGCGATGAGCCTCGAACGCGATCCGCAGATGGAATCCCTGCTCGCCAACCGCAAGCGCGATCTCGGCATAGGCGGCGACTTCGACTCAGGGCGCAGTCTCGGCAAAGACCTCGCCTTCAGTCACGGCCTCGGCAGGGGCCGAGGCATCGGGTTATAGAGTGCAGAATTTTCCTATTTGCCGCCGCTTCCACGCTACACTACTACGACGACTAAATACTTCTTGCACAACGATAAATCGTTGCTCTGTCTGGTCTCTGTAAACGTCAGAAACGACCAGCAGGAGGCAGCACAGTCATGCGTCAACCAGACCGTATCATCCGCTTTGACACCGTTCGTG
Source organism: Novosphingobium sp. TCA1 (assembly GCF_009811895.1). Classification (NCBI taxonomy): domain Bacteria; kingdom Pseudomonadati; phylum Pseudomonadota; class Alphaproteobacteria; order Sphingomonadales; family Sphingomonadaceae; genus Novosphingobium; species Novosphingobium sp. TCA1. Next base: position 23,809 of record NZ_BLJH01000044.1, read on the forward strand.
CCCGCACCGGCCTGTCGCGGTCCACCATCTATCGCAAGATCGCCGAAGGCACTTTCCCGGCCCAACTGAAGATCAGCACCAACGGCGCGGGATGGCATGAATCCGACATCAACCGCTGGGTTGCCGATCCCGCCGGTTGGCGGCAGCGTCCGCGCAACGAGATCGACTTCCCCGATGACTATTGATCGCCGGGACAACGACAAGCCGGAGGCGGCTTCCCGCTCCCGGCGCGGCAAACGACCGCCCACGGCGTCGGAGCAGCTTACGGAATTGCTGGGTTATCCGTGGCCGTTCCCCGGCAGGCCGCCCAAGCACGACCTCAGCACATGGACCGTCACCGACGACTGGCCCGATCCCGTTCCGGTCACGCAGGCCGAGATCGAGGTGTTCGAGCGATGGTTCGGCGACCTGTTCGATGAACTCTTTGGCCCCTGTGCATTGTAGGGACACAGATTCACGGTAGGCATCGACGTCAGGGGTAGCCAA
>NZ_BLJH01000045.1:0-24187 GCF_009811895.1 Novosphingobium sp. TCA1
TCGAGCCCTGCGCTCGGCCAGCCATTCGCCGGGTCGCAGCGGCACGGCGAGCCGCGCGGTCTGCTCTATCGCCTGTGGCGGGACCAGAAGCTGCTTGAGGTCGCCATAGCGGCGCGATCCCGCCAACCATATGTCACCGGACCGGAAGGCGTCGCGGATGTGGAACAGCACCGCGATTTCCCAAAGCCGGTGGTCGCCGCTGGGCTCAGCGCGAAGATGACGATGCCATTTCGAGTTGGGACGTAGAAAATCCACCGGCGGATCGACCTTGATCCCGTTACGCAGCATCGCAACGGCCGCCAGAAGAGGCGTGGCGATCGGCGCCGCCTGCATGTCGAGCAGGCGCAGCATCCTGGGCGCGTAGAGGCGGAAACGGTGATAGCCGTCCAGCACACGGCTGAGCGGGTCGGCCGCGAGCACGTTGGTCAGCGCGGAGGCCGTGGCGACAAGGGTTCTGAACCGTTCCCAGCCAGGCCCGGTGGCGATTATCCCGTCCAGGGCCGTGCCATCGTCCTGCGCTCCAAGCAAAGCACCACCGATTTCGGCAAAGGACTTCAGCGTGTCCCGAACGGCCGCCTTTTCGTCGGCGATCCTGGTGTTGCAAAGGCGTTCGGAGGCCCGATAGAGACGGCCTACGATGCGATCGTGGGTCTCCACGATGACATCGGCCAGCGATGACCGCCATTCCAGGGTGCAGACAGCGAGGATCGCAAGCCGCCTGTCTTCGGGCAGATCACGCATGCCGTCGGCGTAATAGCGCTCGCCCTGCCGGCGAAGCCGGGTCACACGATGCGCCGGCACGCCGTCCAGCAAATCCGCCGGAAGATCGAACCTTTGAAGATATTCCAGTCGATCCATCAGCCGGTTAGCGGCTGCTGAATTTGCGCCAACCTCGAACTGTCGCAGCCATACGAAGCGCGTGACGCGACCATCCACCGTATCCTCCAACAGGTGAGCCAAATTCTCGCTCAGGGTTGGCGTGATGCGATGGGCGATAAGATCCTCGATCCGGCGCTCGGCCTCAACCAGCGCATCGGCGCAAAGGCGCTCGATCGTCGAGGAGCCGGGAAGGATCGTGCGGGTGCGGCGACACTCCGCAACGAAGCGACGGGCAAGATCCTCATTCGATGTCGCCGCCTCGGCTTCCCGAGCGATCCATTCGCGCAAATCCCGTGCGCCCCGCCCCGAAAAGGAGCGATAGCCGTAGATTCGGCGAAGGTCCGCCAGATGCTCGTGCCGGGTCTCCTCGCGCGCGGCATAGAGGAGTAGATCGTCGCTGGTCAGGCCGAGCTGGGCCGCGATGAAATCCGATACCTGCGCCGGGATCAACTCGCCAGGAGCGAGCACCCGGCCCGGGTAGCGCAGGACGCACAGTTGCAGCGCGAAGCCAAAACGATTGTGGGCGCGCCGGCGCTGGCGGATATGCCCGAGATCCTCATCGCTGAGGGTATAGTGCCGCAGCAGCTCACCTTGATCGACCGGCAAGTGAAGCAGCGCCTCGCGCTGTCGATCGGTCAGGGTCACGCGACGCGGCATACATGCTCCTTATTCTTTCCGAGCTACGGTTTGAGATAGCTTGATTGAGATGCTGGTTAAGATACACAATAGCCCAATCTTATGTGCTCATGTTCGTCACCGCCTCAAACCTTCGTTTGTGATCCATGCTGATCGGCTACGCCCGCGTGTCCAAAGCCGACGGCTCGCAGTCGCTCGACCTGCAGCACGATGCCCTTCGCGCTGCCGGTGTCGAGCCAGGCAATATCTATGATGATGGCGTCACCTCAAGGTTTGTGCGCCAGACAACGATTTTGCGGACAAAATAAGAACTATGGCTATGCCACGCGTTTGAGGCGCGCCATGGGATCATTAAGGCTGCGAAATTCGCCGGGGGCGAGTTGCTTTGCCCGGTGCCAGAGATAGTCTCCGGTCAAGCTGATATGCGCCCAGCCCATGGGGGAAAGGTGGGCGAGGAGCGCGTCATCGAAAGGGACGCCGGATGCTGTGAGGTGCTGGGCGGCCCGGTCCAGATAGATGGTATTCCAATAGGCTATCGCCGCGATCAGCAGGTTCAGACCCGATGCCCGAAATTCCTGGTTCTCAATCGACCGGTCGGTGAACCGACCCTGCCGGTTGGTGTAGATGGCGGCGGCGAGGGTATGGCGTGCTTCTCCCTTGTTGAGGCCGGCCTGGCAGGCCCGGCGCAAGTCGGGCTGCTCAAGCCAGTCAAGCGTGAACAGCGTCCGCTCGATGCGGCCGAGTTCGGCCAGCGCGAAATCCAGCCTGTTCTGGCGTTTGTAGGCGGCCAGCTTGCGTAGGATCGCGGAGGGCGCGACGGCTCCCTCCTTGATAGAGGCGACGATCCTGACGATGTCATCCCAATCGGCTTCGATTGCCGCGGTCTTGATCGTGCGCCCCATGAGGCTTTCGATGCCCTTGTAAGTCGAGGGCACGGCGATCGAGCCGAGTTTCCGGTCTGCGATGTCGCGCAGACGGGGCACGAAACGGAAGCCGAGAAGATGGCAAAGGGCAAAGACAGGATCTGTCGCGCCGCCGGTATCGGTGTAATGTTCATGCAGGGGTAGCGCACCGGCACCCAGCATCAGGCCGTCGAGCACATAAGGGGCTTCGCCAGCAGTGGCCGACATGATCCGCGATCCGAACGAGGCAAAATGATCTGACAGGTGAGAGTAGATTTTCAGGCCCGGCTCGCTGCCATATTTTGCATTGATGTCGGCCGCAGCCGATCGGCTGCGGCCCGAGCGGAAGAACTGCCCATCGGAGGATGAACTGGTGCCGGCACCCCAGTGGCGCGTGAACGGAAGATCATGGTGCGCGGCAACGATCATGCCCAAAGCGGCCTGGTAATTTTCGGGCGACAGATACCAGTTGTGTGTCCAGGCAAGCTGGGCATAGCTCACTCCGTCGCTGGCGTTGGCCATCCGCTCCAGGCCCAGATTCGATCCATCTGCCAAGATGGCCGCAAGGACCGCATGCGGGTTTTCATGCTTCTTGGGGTCGGTACACAGAACGGACCCAGATATACGCTCTCATGACTGCCATCCGAGATACTGACCAAGTTTACCCCTTCGCTGGCCGCAAGACCAGCGTTCGCATTGACCTTGGCGGGTGTGCCGCGGACGCCTGATCGACGACGATTGATCATGCTCTCATCCGCGGGTTGGTTACCGCACTACCCGTATCCGTCGCTGGGCCTATCCTCCGTCTAAGTTCGGGCGTCGGACGAACCTGCCCCACCGTATACCGTGGATTGCCCATCACAGTCGGGTGCCCGCGGCACGCCAGCCAAGGCTATGCAGCTGGTGCGCTGGCGCCTCTTCTCGCGATCGTTGTACGTCGATCAGCCAGCCACCGCCGGTGACACCCGACGGGCGATGTCCCAGGCATAGCCGACCAGTTCACGCGCGATTGCAGTGGTCACCTTTGGCTGTGGTTTGCCGGCGGCGGCCAGGCGCCGGTAGCGCTGACACAGGCGAACCTGTGCCTTCCACCCGATCTCTTGGATATCCTCGGGCATCTCGATGACCCGCTCACGATAGCGTCGCTCCTCGCGTGCGGGCAGTCGATACGACCAGCCAGCCTCGATCAGCATGGTTCGTGCCTGCGCGTTGCCCGCCCGCGTGATCCTGCCGCGTTTGGTCCGGGCACCGCTGGAGTGCTCGGACGGCACCAGGCCGACATACGCCATCAACTGCTTAGGATTGTCGAAGCGGGTGAGATCGCCAACCTCGGCCACCAGCGTCGCGGCGCTGACCAGCCTGATGCCGCGCAGGACCTGTAGATTGCGGACCAGCGGCGCAAAACACCATGCGTCCACCGCTTCAGCCAGCGCCGCTTCTAAGCGCCCGACCCGTGCCTGCGCCTCCAGCACCCGCTTCTGCATTTCCTCGAATGCCAGTTGCTGATGGGGAAAATCGAACCGCTGCTCGGACAGCCACCGCCAGTACATCTTTGTCCAGGCTGCCCTGCCGCCAAAACGACGATCGTGTCGCAACAGGAAGCTGCGCACCGTTTGCTTGGCCCCGATGGCATCGTCCTGCGCATTTCGTCGAGCGCGGATGAGATCGCGTACCGCCTCATGCGCTTCGTCCGGCACCCAGATCGCCGTGAGTTCGCCAGCGCGTAAAAGCCGCGCCAGCGTCATTGCGTCACGTCGGTCCGTCTTCACATGGTCGCCCGGGCGTCGCGGCATCATTGAGGGGGCGATGACGATGCAATTCTGTCCCAGCTTTGTCAGCAGTCGATGCAAACCATACCCACAGGGACCCGCTTCGTAACAGACATTCAACGTCACGCCCGGTGACGTCAGCCGCTTGACCAGTTTCCTGACCGCATCGTCCTCATTGGCGACCGTGCCGACGAAACGCACCTCGCCTCCGCGTTCCCCTTCGGCAACTGCGACCGCAATGGTCTCCTTATGAACGTCCAGACCAACATATTTCACTGCCTTCACCATGACTCGCCTCCGCTGCTGAAAAATCCATCATCAGCATCTCAGATTTGAGCCACCGAGGCTCTGGCAGTCATGGGGTCTAAGGTTTTGCCGTGCCTTCGACGGCGCGCATCTGGCGAAGCGGTCTGAGCGCGGTGGATGGCGCATCGGGATCGGTCCAGAGGTAATCGCCGGTGAGATTGATATGCTGCCAACCGAGCGGTGATAGGTGTTGCAGCAGGTCCGGCGGGACCGGCCGGCCGAGGTTGGCGAGATGCATCCGGGCGGCTTGCAGGTAGGTCGTGTTCCACAGGACGATGGCACCGGCGACGAGGTTCAGCGCGCTCGCCCGATGGCTTTGGGCTTGCAGCGCATGATCGCGGATACGGCCGATGCGATGGAAGAAGATGGCGCGTTTCAGGGCATTTTCCGCTTCTCCCTTGTTGAGTTCGCGGGTGGCGCGGCGACGCTGTTCGGGCTGCTCGATCCAGTCGAGCGTGAACAGGGTACGCTCGACGCGACCGATCTCGCGCAACGCCAGTGCCAGGCCGTTGGCGCGTGGATAGGAGCCGAGCCGTTCCAGCATGATCGAGGCGCTGACGACGCCTGTGCGGATCGAGGTTCCCAGTCGCAGCACGTCGTCCCAGTGTGCCTCGATCAGACCTTCGTCGATGCGGCCCGCGACCAGCGGCGCAATATCGGGGCCGGGTTCGATGCCGTTAAACAGGTGCAAACGGCGTGCGGCGATATTCGGGATACGCGGCGCGAACCGGAACCCAAGCAGATGACATAGCGCGAACACATGGTCGGAGACGCCCCCGCCATCGACGTGATGCTCTTCGATGTGCAGATCGGCGCCGTGGTGGAGCAGCCCGTCGAGCACCTGTGCCGCCTCGCTCGCCGAAGCGGAGATAACTGTGGAATGGAACGGCGCGTAGCGATCCGAGACGTGGCTGTAAAAGGAGACAGCCGGCTCTGTCCCCTTGTGCGGATTGACTGCGCCGGTTGCCTGGGCGCGGCGGTCGAGCGGAAAGTTCTGACCGTCTGAGCTGGACGAGGTGCCGGACCCGAACAGCGCGGCCAGCGGCGCGGTGTGTTGGGCGTCGACAAGCCGGGCGAGCGCGCGACCGTAGGTTTCCTCGCGCAGATGCCATGAGGCGAGCCAACCGAGTTGGCGCTGGGTCACGAGATTGCAGGCTTCCGCCATGCGCGTATGGCCCAGATTGGTGGCATCGGCGAGCACCGCCGTGAGGATCGCACGTGGTTCATCCGCGGCACGGCCACTTTGCAGATGCGTGAAGCACTGGCTGAACCCGGTCCATCGATCGACTTCGGCAAGAAGGTCGGTGATGCGGATCGCGGGCAGATGCGCATAGAGCGGCGCAAGGGCGGTATCGGATTCCTCGGGAGTAATCGCCTTCAAGGGCGAAATCCGCAGCCTGCCCAAGCTGAGCTGCACGTCTTCCAGCGCGTCCGTCTCCGCCTTTCGCTCGACCTCGGCCAATCGACGGGCGAGGCGGGCGCGTCGTTCGGCCAGCCAGATATCGGCCGTATCCGGTGCCGGTATCGGCAAGGGGCCGGCCGCGCGCATGTTGGCGAATACGGGGGCAGGAATGAGTTGCTGCTCGACAGCACGATAGCGTCGGCTTCCCTCGACCCACATGTCGCCGGCGCGAAGCCGGTCGCGAAGCTCGACCAGCACGCACAATTCATAGATCCTGCGATCGGGAATGCCGGTGCCGATCGCCCGACGCCAAGCTTGCCGGATGAAGCCGACTGGCGTGCCTGCAGGCAATTTGCGCAGATGACCAAAATGAAGGTCGCGCATGATCGCGACCGCTCGCGCGAGCGCATGGCAGGCTGGCACCGCCCCGAATGTGAACGAGGCGATGAACGAGGGACCGACCTGTCGGAGGACGGGGTAATTGGTCGCGGCGACCGCGACGGGATCGACCGAATCGGGGCGGATCAGCTTGCGGGCTTCATCGACCTCGCGGCCGAGATCATTCCATCCGATCGCTGCCTCGACCGCAGCGCCGATATCGCCACCTGATATCTTGGCGGCGAGCAAGGCAGCGCCGAGTTGGGCAAGCAGCCGGATTTTGCCGTTGATGGTGCGCCGGTTGCGCTTGAGTGTCGTGTCCGCGCTGTTCTGTTCGCGCCGGAACATCTGCCCAAGCAGGCGATCGAACATCAGCACCGCATCGTCGGTGAGGGTAACGATGGTTTCGAGGATGGTCGCCACCAATGTGGCGCGACGCCGCGTCGCTTGCAGCGTCCGAACATGTTGCGCGGTCAGCCGCACGCCTTCCTGGCACAGGCGTCGGAGGCGCTCGGGATGGACGCCTACGGCGATATCCGGATCGATCCCGATGGCCCGAAGCAGTGTCAGTCGCTCGATGATGGCGGCGAATGTCTTTCGGCCGGGCTTGCCGGGTGACTGCCGCACCCAGGCCAGATCGCTCAAGTTCGTGCCTGTGTGGGGCAGGAGAAGCGCATCGAGCAGCCGGCGCTGTCGAGCATCGAGTCCTCGGGTCAGATGCTCGGCGACATGGCGTTCGGCATCGAGCAACGCCTGTGCGACCATCCGCTCGACCGAACTGATGCCCGGCACAATGATGCGCCGTCGCCGGCACTCATCCAGCATCACGCGCGCCAGCCTAGCCCCGCTGGTCGTCGTCAGCGCGATCGGCAGGAGCCATTCCTGCAACGTCGTTCGCAGCGGCCGACTGAGCGGCATGAAGCCGAATGCATCGCGCAGTGCATCGAGCTGTTCGTACCGGGTCGGGCCGCGCGTCGCGTAGTCGGCCAGCACCTCGGGTCCGACCTGCAATTGCTCTGCGACGAACGCGAGCGGCGTATCAGGGATCAGTTCACCGGGTCGCAGGAAACGGCCAGGATAGCGCAGCGCGCAAAGCTGGATCGCGAAACCCAGCCGGTTATGCGGTCGCCTCCGGCGGACGATGATGGCCAAGTCGTCCCGGCTCAATGTCCAGTGCTGGACGAGCAGGGTTTCGTCGTCGGGAAGCGCGAGCAACGCCGCGCGTTGCTCGTCCGACAGGACGGCGCGACGCGGCATCGGCTTAGACCTTGGCCGGTGCGGTCCAGCCGATCCGGGCAAGCGTGCCGAGAAGGGTCGAACGCGGCACCTTGAAGGTCCGGCAGACGGACGCCTTGCTGGCCCCGCCATCCAGCGCGGCGGTGATCCGCTCGAGCGTTTCGGCGTCGATCATCGGCGGGCGGCCACCTTGGCGTCCCCGGCGTTTGGCAGCAGCCAGTCCCGCCATCACCCGTTCGCGCGTGAGCGCACGCTCATATTGTGCCAATGCACCGAACAGCGAGAACAGCAATTCGCCGTGCGGCGTGGTCGTATCCATCTGCTCGGTCAGCGACCGGAACGCGATGCCGCGCGCCTTCAGATCGGTGACGATCGTCAGCAGGTGCGGCAGCGAGCGTCCGAGCCGGTCGAGCTTCCACACGATCAGTGTGTCGCCCGCGTTCAGATAGTCGAGGCAGGCTTTCAGGCCTGGTCGGTCGTCGCGCGCGCCGGATGCCTTGTCGGTATGGAGATGCCGATGATCGACCCCGGTTGCGACGAGCGCGTCCCGCTGGAGATCGACCGTTTGGCGGTCATCGGTCGTTGACACCCGCATATATCCGACCAGCATGTACGACAAACCCTCGAAAGCATGTTTTCGAACACCCTATCAAAGCGACAGGGTTTGTCGATCGTTATGGGCTGAGGCGGGTATGGTTCGGCAAAAGCGCAGGTCCGGAGCGTCGCCTATCACCTGTTTGCCGTCACGCGTCTGCTGTCCGTATGGACGCAAGTAGAAGGCACGCTGATGCCGCAAGAAGCACCAGGTCCTTCAACAGGAACTGTCCGGTTCCGGCCGAAATCGCCGGGAACCCGCCAGCGGTCGGCTCGGCGACGCCAGGCGTGCTCAGGAAAAACGTCAGTGTCACGGCATAAGTCAGGCATGACATCGCCGCGCCGAGAGCGGAGGCCGTCTTGTTGAAAGCACCGATAATCAGCGCAGCGGCCGTCGCGAGCTCGACGGTGCCTATAAAATAGCTTCCACCCTGCACCCCAAAAACGGCCGGAATCCAGCTCATGATCGGACTGTTCTTCATCAATGGCGCGATGCCCATCGCTTCATAGCTCGTGAATTTCATGCAACCGAACCAGAGAAAGATGACCACCAGCGCCCAGCGCAGCAACGCGAGAGACCCGCGAGAGCCGGTCGTCTTTTCAGCTATGTGTAATGTCGAAAACATGGTGCCTCGCTTTCATCATGGCGCATGATCTGCCTTCATGCTTAGACAGGCGTGATATATGCGCTGCGCATACACTATGCGCCGTCAATGAATGAGGCAACCCTTTGAACGTACTCTCGGACCGGCTCGTCAATCTGTTCGGCGCCCTCGCAGTGGGCATCACCGATCGAATTAGAGCGGTTTTCGACCGCTATGAGTCATTCGGGGATTCCCACCGGGCGTGATTTCTGATTCAGAATCCGTGCTGGTGAAGGAGGCCGGCATGGATGGGCCAACCTCTATCGATGGATTTGCGCAGGCGGCTTCTGGCGGCGATTGATGAGGGGATGAGTTGCCGTGCTGCGGCGGCTCGCTTTGGTGTCGCGCCGTCGACGGCGATCCGCTGGCAGGATCAGCGGCGCAGGACCGGCAGCTTTGCTCCCAAGCCTCAGGGTGGCGACATGCGCTCGCGCCGGATCGAGGAGCGGCGAGCAGATATCCTCGCGGTGTGGGAGGCGCGCAAGGACATCTCGCTTGAGGAACTGCGCCTGGCGCTGATCGAGCTCGGCCTGCACGTCTCGGTGGCCGGGCTTCACCGCTTCTTCGTTCGTCACGCAATGACGCGCAAAAAAAGACTGGCCATGCGATCGAGCAGGACCGCCCCGACGTCTTGAGCCAGCGGCATGAATGGTTCGATGGCCAGCTTGATCTCGATCCCGAGCGGCTCGTGTTCATCGACGAAACCTGGACCGCGACCAATATGACCCGCAGCCATGGCCGCTGCACCAGGGGCCAGCGCCTGCGGATGGGCTTCCCGCACGGTCACCGCAAGACGACCACGCTGGTCGCGGCACTGCGCATGACCGGCATGGTTGCACCGATGGTGCTCGACGGGCCGATCAACGGCGACTGGTTCGAAGCCTATGTCACTCAGGTGCTCGTCCCCGAACTGCGGCCCGGCGATGTCGTCGTCATGGACAATCTGTCGAGCCACAAGCGTGCTTCGGTGCGCGAGTTGATCGAAGCAGCTGGCGCAACCTTGCGCTTCCTCCCGCCCTACAGCCCCGACTTCAACCCCATCGAGAAGGCCTTCTCCAAGCTCAAGGCCATGCTCAGGAAGATCGGTGAGCGGACAGTAAGCGGCCTCTGGGCACTGATCGGCCGGCTCGTCGACATCTTCCAGCCGCGCGAATGCGCCAATTACTTCAAGTCGTGTGGATATGATCCGGACTGATCGAAAACCGCTCTAAGAAGGCGGCATTCGACCCGACGATACCCGGCGGTGGCGAAACCACCGCGGCGATCGTCGTCATCGGTCACGCGACCGGTCTTTCGATCGACGAATTAGGACGGGTGCTAGGCTTGTCCCACGCGGGGACGGTGCGGCTTGTCGATCGATTGGTTGCAGCCGGGTTCGCCGTTCGATCCAAAGCGCTACGGGACCGTCGTGCAGTAGCGCTGATGCTCACTGAGGCAGGCGAGACTCGCCTATCTGCGATCCTGCAACGAAGAAACGAGACTTTATCCGAAATCCTTAGCCATGTCTCGAATGCTGACCGCCTCGTGCTGGAACGTATTGCCGAGACAATACTTGCGCAGATGTCTGACGACGCTGTCTCGGCGCTGACGATATGCCGGCTCTGCGACGAGAGGCGATGCTACAACTGTCCGATGGATGCCTTTGGAATGCTGGAGTCGTCGACGCATAGAGTCGACCCATAAGTGCGCGCAGAGACGCTTAGACCCCATGACTGCCAGAGCCTCGGAGGCTCGAATCTGAGATGCTGATGATGGATTTGTCAGCAGCGGAGACGAGTCATGACGGAGACGGTGAAATACGTTGGTCTGGACGTTCATAAGGAAACCATTGCGGTCGCGGTTGCCGATGGGGAACGCGGAGGCGAGGTGCGTTTCGTCGGCACGGTCGCCAACGAGGACGATGCGATCAGGAAGCTGGTCAAGCGGCTGACTGGACCGGGCGTGACGTTGAACGTCTGCTACGAAGCTGGTCCCTGCGGGTATGGCTTGCATCGGCTGCTGACGAAGCTGGGACAGAATTGCATCGTCATCGCCCCCTCGATGATGCCGCGGCGCCCGGGTGACCATGTAAAGACGGACCGGCGTGACGCGATGACCCTGGCGCGGCTGCTACGCGCTGGCGAACTCACCGCAATCTGGATACCGGACGAGGCGCACGAGGCGGTACGCGATCTCATCCGCGCGCGACGCAGCGCGCAAGATGATGCCATCGGAGCCAAGCAGACAGTGCGCAGCTTCCTGTTGCGTCATGATCGTCGTTTCGGCGGCAAGGCGGCCTGGACGAAAATGTACTGGCGGTGGTTGTCCGAGCAGCGGTTCGATTTTCCCCACCAACAGCTGGCATTCGAGGAAATGCAGAAGCGGGTGCTGGAGGCGCAGGCACGGGTTGGGCGCTTAGAAGCGGCGCTGACTGAAGCGGTGGACGCATGGTGTTTTGCGCCGCTGGTCCGCAATCTACAGGTCCTGCGCGGTATCAGGCTGGTCAGCGCTGCGACGCTGGTCGCTGAAGTAGGCGATCTCACCCGCTTCGACAATCCCAAGCAACTGATGGCGTATGTCGGCTTGGTGCCGTCCGAGCACTCCAGCGGCGCTCGGACCAAACGGGGCCGGATCACCCGCGCGGGCAACGCGCAGGCACGAACCATGCTGATTGAGGCGGGCTGGTCGTATCGACTGCCCGCTCGCGAGGAACGACGCTACCGTGAGCGGGTCATCGACTTGTCCGAGGACATCCAGGCGATCGGGTGGAAAGCGCAGGTTCGCCTGTGCCAGCGCTACCGTCGCCTGGCGGCCACGGGCAAGCCTCAGCCCAAGGTGACCACCGCGATCGCGCGTGAACTGGTCGGCTATGCCTGGGACATCGCCCGTCGGGTGTCGCCGGCGATAGCCGGCTGATCCACCCACGACATTAACGAGAGGAGGCGCCAGCGCACCAACTGCATAGCCTTGGCCGGCGTGCCGCGGGCACCCGACTGTGATGGGCAATCCACGGTGTACGGTGGGGCAGGTTCGTCCGACGCCCGAACTTAGACGGAGGATAGGCCCAGCGACGGATACGGGTAGTGCGGTAATCAACCCGCGGATGAGAGCATGATCAATCGTCGTCGATCAGGCGCCCGCGGCACACCCGCCAAGGTCAATGCGACCGCTGGTCTCGAGGCCAGCGAAGGAGTAAACTCGGCCAGCGTCTCGGATGGCAGTCATGAGAGCGTACGTTTTCGACCATCCTCTCACCGGCCCCCATTTCGATCTCGCCACGGTCCATTCCTCCCCGAATTGCGGCCCCGCGCCGTCAAACGCCGATTTCCATGCCAGTCCTGGCGCCGCGACGCCAATTAAATGACGGGAGATTGTAACCGGCGCCTGCCCGGGCACGAATGGGATATCAGCATGTGCCGGGAGCAGCCTGCGCGCGAACGGCCAAACTGGCTGCCGTGCGTAAGTCCAAAATGGGTCATTCGAAGCCCTCGCATCCGGCAGCCGCCACCCCCAGGGGAGCCCTGGGTCGCCGCGGATGCTGGCAGACATTTGCAGCGTACCCGGTCCCATCCCCCCTACCGGTCGCCGCGCCCCGCGACGTCTCCCGTCCCCCGTCCGGGATATGACTGCCAGCATCCAAGCCGCGCGACCCGCGCTTGGGATGCGGGCAATAATCTTTGGCCTCCCGTGTAAGATATCGCTGTCCGCAGCGACCAAGGCATGTGACGAGGCAATGAAGGCAATGAAGGCAAGGGGCGGCAAGTGGAATGACAATAAGGATGGTCCTCGCAGGTGGCGGTCATGCCCATCTCGCGGTGCTCGCCGACTGGATCGGTGTGCCGCCCGAGGGCACCGAGCGCTGGCTCGTGACGTCGCATCGCCAGACCGCCTATTCGGGCATGCTCCCCGGCTGGATGGCCGGGGATTACCCGGCAGAGGCGCTCACGATCGATCTTGAACCGCTCGCGCGGCTGGCCGGTGCGCGGCTGGTGATCGCCGACGTCGTCGGCCTCAATCCCGAACGGCATCTCCTCGATCTTTCGACCGAAGTGCGCCTCGGCTTCGATCTGCTGTCGCTTGCCACCGGCGGCGAAAGCGATGTTTCGCATCTGGCGGCACTTGGTGACCGCCTGCTGCCGGTCCGTCCCGTTCTGCCTTTCATGGCCCGTTGGGAAGCCTTTGTGGCGGGAAGGCAAGGGCGCACGCTGACGCGCGTCGCGGTGGTTGGCGGCGGCGCCGCAGGGGTCGAACTTGCGCTCGCCGCCGAGCGGTCGCTGCGCCGCCAGATCGGCGGAACGACCAAAGTGATATTGGTTGCGCCGCGCGACGCTTTGCTCGCCGGCCACAGCGAGGAGGTCCGCCGCCGGGCAGGCGACGTCCTTCGCGCTCGCGGTATTGCTTTCCACGAGGGACATGCGGCAGGCGCGCCCGACGGCCTGATGCTGCCCGACGGGACGATGTTGGCTTGCGACGCGGTCATCGCGGCGACCGGAAGCCGCCCCCCCGACTGGATCGCCGATACCGGTCTCGCGGTGCGCGAGGGCGGATTTGTCGCGGTCGGTTCGGACCTTCGTAGCGTGTCGCACCCTGACATCTTCGCGGCGGGCGACATTGTTTCTCGAAGCGACCGCCGTGTCGAGCGCTCGGGGGTCCATGCGGTGAAGGCCGGTCCGGTGATCGCCGCCAATTTGAAAGCGGCGCTGGCCGGTACGCCGATGCACGACTATATCCCGCGGCGTCGAACCCTTTATCTGCTGGCAACCGGCGACAGGCGCGCCATCCTGTCATGGGGAAAACTGACCGCCGGGGGACATCTGGTCTGGCGGCTCAAGGATTGGATCGACCGCCGCTTCGTCGAGCGCTACGCCGGGTTCGGGCAGTTTCGCTCATGAAGGGGGTCGCGGCTTTGCTTCAACATATGATGGCGCGCCCCGTGGTCGCCAATGCCCTGCGCGTGTCCGCCGTCGTCGGCACCATCCTCAATGTCATCAACCAGGGCTCCTCGATCTGGACTGGCGTCGGCATCGATTGGTCGCGTCTTGCGCTCAACTATGCGGTGCCGTTCCTCGTCGCCAGTTACAGTGCGGCGCGTGTTTGCCAGGTGATGGAGGGCTGAATGAAGCGCCCGCCGCAACCGCGTCCATCATCAACGCCGATCGATCCGGCGTTTGTTGCGCGCGTGCGCGGCGACCTGCTTCGTTTCGCGCGTCTCCAGCTCGGCAGTGACGACGAGGCCGAGGATGCCGTACAGGAAGCGCTCGCCGCGGCGTTGCGCAACGGCGATCAATTTCGCGGCGAGGCGGCGCTCAAGACCTGGGTGATCGCGATTCTGAAGAACAAGATCGCCGACCTCTTGCGCCAGCGCCGACGCCGGCCGCTCGGGGCAAGCGAGATGGCAGCCGAGGAGGATGGCGGCACGCTTCCGGCGCTGTTCGACGAGCGCGGCATGTGGCGCGAGGCGGCGCGGCCCGCAGCATGGGAAGATCCCGAGGCGGGGCTGCACAGCGACCAGTTCCTCGCCATCTTCGACGCCTGCCTCAACCGGCTGCCGGCCCAGCAGGGGCAGGTGTTCATGATGCGCGAGGTGGTCGAACTGGCTACCGACGAAATTTGCGACGAGCTCGGGCTCACCAGCGGGAATATCCATGTCATCATGCACCGCGCGCGGCTCGCGCTGCGCGCCTGTCTCCAGCATCACTGGTTTGCGGAGGCAGTGCGATGATGCTCAATTGCCACGATACGACATTCCTGATGTCGCAGCGCCGCGAGCGCGATCTCAGCTTTTCGGAGCGCATGAAGCTGCGGCTGCACGCGGGCATGTGCCGCCACTGCGCCAATTTCGAACGGCAGCTCCCGCTCCTTGGCGAGGCCGCGAAACGCCTCGCGGAGCAAGAGGATGATCATGCTGTGTAAGCATTGCCCGTCTCGTGCGACCAATCTCGCCAAAGGCCTCCCGCCGGAAGGAAGATCATGAACAAGCGTTTCGTCCTGCTGCTGCTGCTCGTGCTGGCGCTTGCCGCATGGGTGCATTTCGACCTTGGCGACTGGCTGACGCTCGAGGCCCTGAAATCGCAGCAGGCGGCGATCGACGGCTATTTTCGCGCCAACCCGCTGCTTGTGGCGGGGCTGTTCTTCCTTGTCTATGTCGTGTTGACAGCGCTTTCGGTCCCCGGCGCGGCGATATTGACGCTCGCCGCAGGGGCGATTTTCGGTCTCTATTGGGGGACGCTGATCGTCTCCTTTGCCTCGACGATCGGCGCGACCTTCGCGTTTCTCGCCTCGCGCTATCTGTTCCGCGACGCCGTCCAGGCACGCTTCGGCGACCGGCTACGGCGCGTCAATGAGGGCATCGCCCGCGACGGCGCCTTCTATCTGTTCTCGCTGCGGCTCGTGCCGGTCTTTCCTTTCTTTGCGGTCAATCTGCTGATGGGGCTGACGCCGATCCGCACCGTCACCTATTTCTGGGTCAGCCAGCTCGGCATGTTCCTCGGGACCATCATCTATGTGAATGCAGGCACCCAGCTCGCGCGCATCGATGCGCTGTCCGACATCGCCTCGCCGGGCCTGCTCGCCTCCTTCGCCGCGCTCGGGCTGCTGCCCTGGATCGGCAAGTGGATCATGGCGGCGATCAAGCGTCGCCGCGTATATGCGCGCTTCAACCGCCCGCGCCGCTTCGATCGCAATCTCGTCGTGATCGGCGCCGGCGCGGCGGGACTGGTATCCTCCTATATCGCGGCGACGGTGAAGGCGAAGGTGACGCTCGTCGAGGCGTCAAAAATGGGCGGCGATTGCCTCAACTATGGATGCGTGCCGTCGAAGGCGCTGATCAAGTCGGCGCGCATTGCCGAGCAGATGCGGCATGCGGACCGTTACGGACTTGTGTCGGCGTCGCCGCAGATCCGTTTCCGCTCGGTGATGCAGCGCATCCACGACATCATCGCAGCGATCGAGCCGCACGACAGCGTCGAACGCTACACCGAGCTTGGGGTCGATGTGGTGCAAGGCTATGCCCGGATCGTCGATCCCTGGACGGTCGAAATCGCGCGCAATAACGGCGAAATCCAGCGGCTCACGACGCGCGCGATCGTCGTCGCGGCAGGGGCGGAGCCGGTCGTCCCCGATCTGCCTGGGCTTGCCGACTCGGGGTATCTGACCAGCGATACGCTGTGGGAGGAATTTGCTGCGCGTGACACCATGCCGCAGCGCATCATCATCCTGGGCGGCGGGCCGATCGGTTCGGAACTGTCTCAGGCTTTCGCGCGGCTCGGCGCCGACGTCGCGCAGGTCGAACGCGGCGCTCGTCTGCTGCCGCGCGAGGACGATGAGGTGTCGCAGCTGGCGCGCGATGCGCTCGAAGGCGCTGGCGTCGAGGTCTTGACCGGGCATGAAGCCTTGCGCGTCGAAGGGACCGAGGGCGATCGGCACCTGATCGTTCGCGATGCCAGCGGCGAACGCGCGATCGCATTCGACGCGCTGATCGTCGCGGTCGGGCGCAAGGCGCGCCTGTCGGGCTATGGGCTCGAGGATATCGGCATCGAAACGCAGCGCACCGTCGTCACCGACGAATATCTCGCGACCGTCTATCCCAATATCTATGCCGCGGGCGATGTCGCCGGACCCTATCAGTTCACGCATAGCGCGGCGCACCAGGCCTGGTACGCCAGCGTCAACGCGCTGTTCGGCCAGTTCCGGCGCTTCAAGGCGGATTATCGCGTCATCCCGTGGACGACCTTCATCGACCCCGAAGTCGCTCGCGTCGGGCTCAGCGAGGCCGAGGCGATCGAGAAGGGCGTTGCTTTCGAAGTCACACGCTATCCGCTCCACGAACTCGACCGCGCGATCGCGGACTCGGCGACAACGGGTTTCGTCAAGGTCCTGACCCCGCCGGGCAAGGACCGGATCCTCGGGGTCACGATCGTTGGCGAACATGCCGGCGAACTGCTTGCCGAATATGTGCTCGCCATGAAGCATGGTCTGGGCCTCGGAAAGATTCTCGGGACCATCCACACCTATCCGACGATGGCCGAGGCGAACAAATATGCCGCGGGCGAGTGGAAGCGGGCGCATGCGCCCGAGCGCCTCCTCAAGCTGGTCGGGCGCTATCATGACTGGCGGCGCGGATGAGGCGTGACGGGAAATTGTCGCAGCGGTGTAACCGTGCGGGAAAAGGCTTCGAACCTGCAAAGATGCGCGGCCTGTTTTTCCTTTTGCTGATCCTGTTTGCAGGCGTGACCGCCACGGTGATGCCCGCAAGCGGTTTTGATGCCATATCCAGCGCGCAATGCTGCGAAAGCGGCTGCCCTCTGCCTGACGGCTGTGAGCAAGCCTCGATGGCGTGCAAGCGCGCCTGTTCGGCCGCAATTCTCCCCGCCAACCCACAACCGGACGCGCCGGCGCCACTTGCCTTCACCGAGCGCGATGCGGCGGTTCGCTTGAATTCCTTGACGCGAAATCCACCCGTTCCCCCGCCGCGCGGCTTCGCGATATCCGACTTCAACAAATCGACATCAGGAGAATTGACATGAAATTTGCTGCAAAACTTATCGCCATCACGGCGCTGCTGTCTTCGGGAACCGCCTATGCGGCGGCTCCTGTGGCCGTGGTCCAGGCCTGCTGCGCGCTTGCCGCGTGCTGCGGTTTGCCGTGCTGCTAAGACTCTAGGCGGGCGGGGGCCGGGCATCCGGCCCCCGCCCAAGCGCGCGAAGGTGCGCTCAATCTCGAAAAGAAGGACGACCGATGAAAGCCCAATCGCTGCTCTTGCTCCGGATCGGAACCGGATTGCTGCTCGTCGTGTGGGGCATGATCCGCCTCGCCAGCCCCGACAAGGGCGCGGGCGTCAGCGTCAAATATTATGCCGGGCTCGGCGCCAGCGATACGATCCAGCTCGTCTGGGGCGCGATCCTGCTGGTCGTCGGATTGCTCACGATTCTCGGGCTCTTCCGCCGGTTCGCCTATACAGCGCAAGCGGTCATTCTGGTGACGGGGGCGCTTTCGATATGGAAATATCTGCTCGACCCCCTCGGTCTCTGGCTCCTTGATCGTGACAGCAGCCAGGTCCTTTTCTTTCCGTCCCTCGCGGTCGCCGGCGCGACCCTCGTGCTGCTCGCTTTTCGCGACGAAGACCGGATTGCGCTCGATCGCATGCTGGCGCGGCGCGGCTAGCGGGCGCGTTCGAGCATCGCCACAATCTCGTCCTCACGCGTCGCGGCGCTTGCCGCGACGCGCAGCGAGCCTTTGTAGATGTGGAGCATGCCATAGCGCTTCGCACCGATCCGTTTCCAATCGGCATCGGTCGTCTTTTCGCCGATGCGCAAGAAGAGGGTGTCGCGGTACCGTTCGCGCTGCAGCAGCCCCGACAGGACGGGGCCGCGCACGCGGCATGGCAGGCACCAGGGCGCATAGGTTTCGACGACGATGGTTCGTCCTTCGCGTTGCGCCTCGGTGAATCGGACCGCGTCGAAGGCCGTGGGGCTTGCGGAAGCCGCGCTCACGGCGCCCGGGGTTGCGGCGAGCAGAATTCCAAGCGCGGGCCAGATGGGCGCCATATACGCATCTCCTTCGTCATCAATACGCCCGGGGCCGCGCGCCGGTTACAGGACGTCGCCCCAAATCGGCATTGCAGCGACTGTAAGGAATGGCGCCGCACGGCGACCAACAGGCGAAAAATCAGAAAAATGCGCAACGGCGCCTTGTCCATGGAGTAAAACTTGACCCTTTTCCCGCGTCTCACGGCCGGTGCAACTGCATCGGTCCTTGCAATCGGCTTCGCGCTTCCCGCCGCGGCGCAGCAGGCCGGCATCCAGATTGCCGTGGTCGCCGACGATGGGCGCCCCTTGGCGGATATCGACGTGCTGGTCGAGAACCCGGGCATCGGCTTGCGCCGGGTTGTGCGAAGCGACGCACAGGGACTGGCGCGGATCGAAGGACTGACTACCGCCGGCGAATATCGCGTGTCGGCGCTGGCAAACGAGCGCTTTGAGTCCGGGGAGCCCGCGCGCCTTTCGTTGCGTGCCAATTTTTCGAGCAGCGTGACGCTGCGGCTTGCCCCCGCCGGGGCCGCGATTGTCGTGACCGGCAAGCGCGGCATCACCGCGCTCAACAGCGTCAACGCCGAGGTGTCGGCATCGCTCGGCGAAGAGGAGCTTGCCGCGCTGCCGATCGAGGGGCGCGACGTGCTCGGCGCGCTGGTCCGGCTCCCGGGCGTCGTACCGTCAACCGGCTTCTTCCCCGAAGCGCCGTCGATATCGATCAACGGGTCGAACGGCCTCGACACCAATTATCTGATCGACGGGCTCGACAATAACGAGAATTTCCTCGGCGGGATCAAATTCCCGGTGCCGCTCGGCTTCACGCGCGAAGTGACCGTGCTCGCGAACAGCTATTCGGCGGCCTATGGCCGCACCGCCAACGGCATCGTCAACTATACGACGCCATCGGGCACCAATGATTATCATGGCGAAGTCTATGCGCTGGTACGGCCGGGGCGTCCGTTCGATGCCCGCTCGCCCTTTCCGCGCCGCGACCTTTCGGGCAACGCGGTCGGTGAGAGCTTCGAGCGCTATCAGGCCGGTGCGAGCCTTGGCGGACCGATCGCGCGCGACCGTACCTTCTTTTACGCCAATTTCGAATATACGCGCGATCGCAATGTCCAGATCGTCGATGCGCCCGCGCTCGGCACCGTTGCCAATGTGACCGGCAACAACCAATTCTACCTCGGTTCGGTGCGGCTCGATCACCGCCTGACCGACGATTGGACGGTCGGGCTGCGCGCCAATGTCGGCCGCGTTACCATCGATCGCCCCGGCGGGGCGCTCGGCGGCGGCAATGTCACCTTTCCGTCGGCGGGGTCGGACCAGGACCGCTTCTCGACCCTGGTTGCGGCGACCGCGAGCTATTCGGGCGATGTCTGGAGCTATGACGGCGCGCTCCAGTTCAGCCGCTTTCGCTGGAATTACGGCAAGCCGAAAGGGCCCGCGGGACCGCAGGTCGCCATCCGCGATCCGAGCGGGCTCACGGTCGGCGTCGTCGGCCACCCGGGTTTTGTCTTCGACGATGTCGAGGAGAGCTGGCAGACGACGCACCGCTTGCAGCGGCGGCTCGGCAACCACCGCTTGCGCTTCGGCGCCGACCTCATCCATTCCGATTTTTCGCTTCTCGGAGGCGGCAATCCCGACGGCAACTACACCGTCGATCTCACCGCTGCCCAGCTTGCCGCAATTGCGGCGGGTGGACAGGGACTCGCGTTGTCGGCAGGCGATGTCCTCGCGCTCGATCCCGCGGTCGCCAATTATTCGGTGGAGCTCAGGCCGCAGTCCTTCGGCACCGGTCAGACCCAGGTCGCCTTCTATGTCGAGGATGAGTGGCAATTGTCGCCGCGCCTCACCGCGACCCTTGGCGTGCGCTGGGACTATGACAGCCTGACCGCCAAGGGCGGCGGGGATGGCGATTATGACAATGTCGCGCCGCGCTTTGCGCTCAACTACCGGCCTGATGCGCGCTCGACATTGCGCTTCGGCGCGGGCATCTTCACCGGCAAGCTCTCCTACGCAGTGATTTCGGACGCGCTCCAGCGCAATACAACCTCGGCTGGATTTCTGACCCAGCTGGGGTCACTGCAGGCGCAAGGCTTGATTCCGGCGGGTACCAATCTGTCCGCCTTGACCTTCGACGGCAATCTTGGCGTGTCGCCGCCCTGTACGACGGTCTCGGCCTGCCCGACCCCCGCGGAGGTTCAGGCGTTGCGCGGGACCGCGACCCTTGGCGAAGCGCGCATCCTCAGCCCGACCGGTTATCGCAGCCCGTGGAGTCTCCAGCTGAGCGGCGGCTATCAATATCAGGCGAACGACACGCTGACCCTGAGCGCCGACGTCATCTATAGCCGCACGCACAATCTCGCCCGGCTCCGCGACCTCAACGCGCCCGCGCCCTTCACGCCCAATCTTGCCAATTTGACCGCCGCAAATATCGCGTTGCTGCGGGCACAGGCTGACAATGCGGCGCGGTTCGCGCTCGCCGAGACGCTCGGTCTTGTTCGCTCGCAGGCGGCCGCCGACGCGACGCGGCCGGTGGCGCTCGTGCCCGGCGGGGCGCGCCAGATCACCGTGTCGGAAACCGCGGGCGAGTCTGAATATAAGGCGCTGATCCTGCAGCTCGCCAAGGCACGCGGCAGCGATGCTTACGCGTTCCGCTTATCTTATACCTTGTCGAAGCTCAGCAACGATACCGACGACATCAACTTCCGGGCCTCCAATTCCAACGATTTTTCGGCCGAATGGGGACCGTCGGCCAACGACCGCCGCCACGTTATCTCGGCGGTCGGCTATCTCTATCCGCTTGAGGGTCTGACGCTGAGCGTCGCCGGTCTTTTCCAGTCCGGCCAGCCGGTGAACCTCGTCCCCGACGCGCGGATCTTCGGGACGCAGGATCTCAATGGCGACGGCGCCTCGTTCGGCGAGAATTTCCTCGGCAATTCGGACCGTTATCCGGGCGCCGCGCGCAATTCGGCGCGGCTGCCCTGGTCGGCGACGGTCGATGTCGGGGTGCGTTATGCGGTTCCGGCCTTCGACGGCCGGATCGAGCTCAGCGCCGATGTCTTCAACCTCTTCAACGCCAACAATGAATCGGGCTTTGCGAATGCCGCGACAACGTCCAATCAGGTGCAGTTCGGAGGCGGGGCGCCCTTCGTGCAGCGCAATGCCGGGCCGCCGCGCCAGTTCCAATTCGGCGCGGCATGGAAATTCTAGGGGAGGAAAAGGCGGATGGCATGGCTTGCAAACCTGCAGGGGCTTGTCGGCCTGACGGTGATTCTACTGCTGGCCTGGCTGCTCTCCGAGGATCGCCGCGCGCGGCCCGGCTGGCGCTGGATCGGCGGCGCGCTGCTGCTCCAGCTCGCCATCGCCTTCGCGGTGACCCGTATCCCCTTCGTCTGGACCCTCGTCGGTTTTGCCAATAGCGCGGTGGCGGCGATCGAGAAGGCGACGCTTGTCGGATCGAGCTATATGTTCGGCTATACCGGCGGCGCCCCGATTCCCTTCCTGCTCAAGCCCGGCGCCGAGCCGCCGGTCGTCATCGCCTTCCAGATCCTGCCGCTGATCATCGTCTTTTCGGCGATCTCGGCGTTGCTCTGGCACTGGGGCGTGCTGCGCGCGCTGGTTAGCGGGCTATCATGGGCGCTCCGCAAGACGCTTGGCGTTAGCGGGGTCGTCGGCCTCGGCGGCGGCGCGACGATTTTCCTGGGCGTCGTCGAATCGCCGCTTGTGCTACGCGCCTGGTTCGATCGGATGAGCCGCGCCGAACTGTTCATGATCATGGTGATGATCATGGCCACGATCTCGGGCGCGATCCTCATCCTCTATGCCACCACCCTGGCGAAGACCGTGCCGAACGCGGTCGGCCACATGATCGTCGCCTCCCTCATTTCGCTTCCCGCCGCGGTGCTGGTCGCCCGGATCATGGTGCCGGGCGACGGATCGCCGGGCGCCGATGCCGCCGAGCCCGACCTTGCCTATGAGAGCAGCATCGACGCTGTCATTCGCGGCACCATGGAGGGCGTTCAGCTCGTCCTCGCGGTGATCGGCATCATCATCGTCGTCTTCGCGCTCGTCAATCTCGCTGACCAGCTGCTCGCGCTGCTGCCGCCGGCCAATGGGGCGCCGCTGACGCTCCAGCGCCTGTTCGGCTGGCTGTTCGCCCCCGTGATGTGGGCGATCGGCATTCCCTGGGAGCAGGCGCCCGCTGCGGGCGGGCTGATGGGGACCAAGGCGATCCTCAACGAATATGTGGCTTATCTCGGCCTTGCCGCCATGCCCGCGGGAACGCTCGATCCGCGCAGCCTGCTGATCACGACCTACGCACTGAGCGGGGTCGCCAATCTCGCGAGTGTCGGCCTCCTCGTCTCGACCGTCGCGACGCTGGCGCCGGCGCGCCGCCGCGATGTCGCCGAGCTCGGGATGAAGAGCTGGGTCGCAGGCAATATGGCATCGGCGATGACCGGCGCGGTCATCGGGCTCGTGACCTGGGCCTAGGACGATGTTCGACGCCCGCCTTCGTCCGCTTATCGACCCGCCGCTCAATGCGATGGGCCGATGGCTTGCGCGTCGCGGCATCGGCGCCGACGCGATAAGTCTCATGGGTATCCTGCTTGGCCTTGCGGCCGCGGCAGCGATTGCGCTTGCCGACTATCATGCAGGCCTCGCGCTGATCCTCGCCAATCGCCTTCTTGATGGCCTTGACGGCGCGGTCGCAAGGGCGACGAGGCTGACCGACTTTGGCGGCTTTCTCGATATTGTGGGCGACTTCATCTTCTATGTCGCAGTTCCGGTGGGCTTCGGAATCGCCGACCCCGACAATCTCTTGCCGGCGCTGGTGCTAGTCGCGGCCTTTGCCGTCACTGGGACCAGCTTTCTCGCCTATGCGACGCTTGCGGCGAAACAGGGCCTTGAAACCCAGGCCCATGGCCGGAAAAGCTTCTTCTACAACAGCGGCCTGGCCGAAGGCAGCGAGACGATCCTGTGCTTCATCCTCATGGCCATTTTCCCCTCCTATTTCGTACCGCTCGCCTGGGGTTTTGCAGCTTTGTGCCTCCTGACCGTAATACAACGAACCTGGATAGCGCGGCAGGTTTTTGGCTCGCCTGACAAGGAGAAATAGCATGCCTGTCTTTCCATCGATCGAAGGCGAGCCAGCGCTCGACAAGCTCTTTCGCCGCTTTCCGCACGCGGTCCTGCCTTTGCTCGAATATCACGACAGGGTGCTGCGCGACCCCTCGCCGCTGACGGTCGCGGAACGCGAACTGATCGCTGCCTATGTATCGGGTCTCAACGCCTGCACCTATTGCCATGGCGCGCATGTCGTCGCGGCGCGCGCCTTTGGCATCGACTCAGAAATTTTCGAGGATCTGATGGCCGACGCTGCGTCGAGCAAGATCGACGAGCGGCTGAAGCCCTTGCTGGCCTATGTCGCCAAGCTCACGCGCAATCCCAGCCAGATGTGCGACGCCGACGCCGAGCCGGTTTACGCGGCTGGCTGGAGCGAGGAGGCGCTATTCGACGCGATCAGCATCTGCGCGCTGTTCAACTTCATGAACCGCATCGTCGAAGGCGCAGGGATCAAGGGCAACCCGCTCGCCGCAGACCGCGCGGAAATCGAGGCCCGCATGGAGCGTATGGGCGGAGCGACCAGTGATCCGCATCGCGGCGAACCCATCTATGCGCGCCTTGCCGCGCGGTGGGGCATCGAGCCGGGGCGCAAGGATTGAGCCATCGCTCCCGCTTATTCGGGACCACCGCCCGGTGACGCTTCCCTCTTCCCCAGACAGGATCGTGCCGTAATCCCGGATTTATCGGTCGACGCAGGACCTGACGGCTCGGCTTCAGATTGGCTCTTGCCCCTCAGCGCGTCGATGTCGGGGGTTGAGTAGCAACGGAACAGAAAACCTACATAAGGCGCGGCTTCAGGCATCGT
>NZ_BLJH01000046.1:0-23068 GCF_009811895.1 Novosphingobium sp. TCA1
TTGGCTACCCCTGACGTCGATGCCTACCGTGAATCTGTGTCCCTACAATGCACAGGGGCCAGATTGTCGCCGCAAGGGCCTTGTGGTCGGGTTTCCGGGCGAATGCCGATACGGTCACGAAGCATTCGTACATCTCGGCAGATTCATTCTCTGCGAGAACCTGGTCCTCACCGATCACGACCCATGGAAGCGGCGTTTTCGGCGGTACGGTGTGATAGACGCAATCGAGCCCGGCGCCGGTAAGCGCTGCGAAGACGGCTTTCTGAAGTGGAAGGCTAGGGTCTCTCATATACCAAGGGCTCCTTTGAGCGCTTTGCGCATGGCGCGCCGAAGGGCGGTCCGATGGCGCTTGCGGAAGATTTTGGTGAGCGGCACCCAAAATGGATTGGCCGGGACGTGAGAACCGTCCGCAGCGACGTGACCGAATTCGAGGGGGACGCCGTAAGGAAGCTCGTCCGAACCGACCGAGACGACATGTTCCATCAGGTCTGGATCGCCCGGCTCGACCTTGATGGTATCGGCGATATGGTCACCGTCTTCGCCACGCGGAGCGATTTTCTTTCCGCGTTTTCCCATGAGCGTCGCATAGCGCGAATTGGTGTCTTCGGTCGCATCCCGCACGGCGGCCGGAAGCGTTGCCAGCTTGGCATTGAAGGCGGCAATCTGCGATGCGTCGACAATCCGTTTAGCCATTCAGGCCACCACGTTCGGCCAGGATGTTGACCTGGCGGCCGCGACCTTCGAGATCGCCGGACCACTTGATATCGTAAGCTGCGCCGGTTTCGTCGATCATCCGATCGCCGACCGAAACCTCGACCGATGGAATGCGGAGCACGACATCATAGCGGGTGATGCCGGTGGTCCGCAGCGCGCGGATTTCCTCACCGCCACGTTCGGCCATTATGCAGGCCCGGACGGGACCATAGACTGGCACCCACGCCGTCACGAAGCCACCGAGATCATCTCGGACTTCCGAGGGGCGCTCGATCGAGACGATGTGGCGAAATTCCGAGGTGCGGGGAGGCGTGTAGGCCATCAGTCCGCCTCGTCTTCGAGAACGCGGTCGAGGAATTCCTGATATTCCTGCCGGATCGCGTCGCCGCGCGCGGCGATTTCAGCGTGATTGAAGAGATCGTCCTCGGCGATGCTGGAATAAATGGCCGAACCGCGCACGATCGCGATGTCGGCGACATCATCCTCCACCTCGCCTTCGTAATGGGCGCGATAGGTCACGCTCACACGCTCGGTGAGCCGGTGGTGATAGTCCTTCGTGAAAAATACCCGCTTCATAGAGGTATTTAGCCGAAAGCTCGGTATCGCGAGAGGATCGCCGAGACAGCGAAAGGAACTTCCGCGAGCTTGGTCGTACTGGACGCTTCCCTGTTTTCATAAAGGTGCGAGATCAGCATCAGCGCCGCATGCTTTAGATCAGCCGGGATCACGTCGTATCCGGCCGTGAAAGTGACCTTCACGCGGCCCACGTCCGAGCGGCATTGCGGGAGATAATGGCCCTTCACGCGCGCAGGGGTGCTGTCCAGGTCGACCGAATATAGATCGGGCGAGACCGTTCCCCCGTCCACGGTGATGCCGTCGATCGAGCGCACGGGGCACAGGTCGATGTCGAAGCATCGCGGCAGATGGTCCATTGTCAGGACCCATTGCGTGACCGCCAGAGGAATTCCCGCCCCGGTCGGTCCTTCGATATAGCCGGAGGCGACTTCGACCAGGTGCTCGATATAATCGTCGTCCTGATCGTGCATCAGGTAAAGGTGGCGCTTCGCCTCATCGAGGGTCAGCATCGGGTCAGCCGGTGCGGTCACCCGCTTGAGACGAAGCCAGTCCATTATTTTGCCACCTTGGTCCGGCGGCGAGTGGCGGTTTCCTTCACAGCGGCGCGGGTGGCGGTTTCGAGAGCACCGACAGGCTTTGCGGAGGGTGCTTCGAACGGTTCGGCAATGCCAAACTTCACCCAGCGGGCGCCCTCGTCAGTGGTGACAATGTCGCCGGGCTTATAGTTAGTGGTGGGGCCTGCTAGGGCCGATTTCATACGTACCTTCATGGACGTATTTAGTTCGGTACGAAAAAGGGCGGCCCTTCCGGACCGCCCCAATTCGTGCCGCAAAGGCTGGTCAGCTTACGCCTGCACCAGCTTCTTGACCGCGTCCGGGTTCATCAGGGCGCCATCGTAGCGCATCAGGCCGACAAAGCCGACCTGATCGGTGTCGGCAAAGCGTTCGTCGAGACGACGAAGACGCGGCGAACCGACGCGACGCACGGTGTACTCCGACAGGTCACCGAACAGTACGGTAGCGTTGCCGCTGGCGATCGAAGCCATGTCCTGGTTGATGTAGTACGGCTTGTCGAGGATCGTCGAAGCCGAACCGGATGCAAGGCCGGGCTGCCACAGCATACGACCCTGATTGTCCTTCAGAAGGCGCAGGGCCTTGAAAGTGGCGTCATTGAACATGAATCCAGCGTTTGCGCGATATGCCGGGTCAAGCGAGTGGTACAGTTCAAGGATATCGACATCGCTAAGGGCCGTTGCAGAGGCCGACGTGTGACCGACGGTCGCAGCGGTGACGATGCCTTCCGGCTGACCTTCACCAGTGCCGACAGTGAGATGCTCGTTAAGACCACGACCCCAACGCGAGGCGAAAACCTTCTGGATATAGCCGACAAGGTCGATGCTCGAATCCTGAAACAGTTCCGAAGAAACCTTGATAAGGCCGGTGGTGTACTTGTACGCCGACAGGGATTTCTGACCGAACTTCACGTCGCGCTCAGGAATCACGACGCCTTCACCGATGATGGTCGCCTTCTGCGCCGTGGTATCGCCGGTCGGGAAGACCTGCTTGTTACCGCTTTCGGTCGTCCAGTAGGTGACCGGACCGCCTTCGAGCATCGGGCCATAGGCCTTCATCTTCTCGATAATCTGAGGAACGTAACCCACAGGAACAAGGAAACCGCCGTCCTCGTCCACAGAGATACCTGCGGCGCGCACTTCGGCACCAGTCGCCCGGCCGCGAACGTACTTGGCAAAGACAGCCTCTGCGGTGTCAGCCGAGCGTTCCTCAACCTTGGTTGCCTCGATCGGTAGACGCTCGACGGCAGCTTCGTATGCGGCCTGACGGGCTTCGATCTTTTCGAGGCTAGCGGCGCGGGCTTCGAACGCATCTGCGTCATCAAGCATACGCTGCGCTTCGGCCAGCTTTTCCGGGGTGTCGTTTTCCGCGATTACAATCGCGGCCTTGTTAGAAATCTCCAGCGCCTTTGCGCGAAGCTCAGTAGCATTCATTAAAGTATTCGCTCCAAGTCATGAAATGGGTGCGAATTATTTAGTCTCGCAGCTTCACTTCTTGACTTTGGAGCAATGGTTACTTAATCAGGCGCCTCGTCAGCGCGCGCTTCATCAATTCGGAGCGCATATTGTCATTTACCGCTTCCGGTTTTTCTTCTTCGACGGTTTCTTCGACCTTTGCTGCGCGCCAGGTTTCGAGCGAGCGCATGGCGGCTTCGGTGGCGGGGTATGCCGGGCTGATCACGAAGCTGACTTCGAACAACTCGACTGCGATCAGCGTCCGCTCGATCGTGCCGTCGTCCAACTCGCGCCAACTGTCTTCACGGACGCGGAATCCGAAGCTCATGCGAAGGTCGCCATCTCGCAAAGCATCCAACTGCATGGGGTTCATGCGGGTGGTATCCATGCTAAAGGCGAGGCCGTGCGCATCCTCCGACAGGGTGAGTTTCCCGGAGGCGGTCGAGCCGAGGGGCTGGTCGTCCTTATGCGCCCACAGCGCGTACACGTTCGTTTCCCCAGCAGCGACCGCGCGAAGAGATGCGGCGAAAGCGCTTGGTGCGATACGCTCGACGAAACCGCCCAAGTCGTAGCTATCGGAATTGAAAACGGCTGCGTAGCCGGTGGCCCGGCCTTCCTGATCGTCAGTCTTCGCGCGGATTTCGACATCGGCCAGCGCGAAATGGCGCGTTTCATTGGTAGTAGGGGTGGTCATTCTGCATCCTCATTTTCGGTGTCGTCAGCCGGGTCGGCCTGATCGTCCGGTTCGACCGGATCATCTGCGGGTGAAGTGGGCGCCGGGGCGGGTTCCGGTTCCTGAAGCTGGCGAGACAGCGGCACCGACGCGCCTTGGATGAACAGTTCGTCCCCGCCTTCCTTGGCCGGAAGGTTCTCGAAAGCGCGCGCTTCATTCGGCGTGTAAATCGCCGCGTTTACGGCCTTTTGCAGACCTTCCATGCGCGCTGCGAAGTCGCCGCGAAGCAAGCCAGCCATCGAAAATTCTACGTAACCGGAGTTATTGCGCGGGCCGAAAAGCTTCGCATTCATTTCCTGCTCGATCGCCTTGATGAGCGGCGTCAAAGTCTGTGTGGCGAACGACAAATTCTGCTGTTCGACGTTGCTGTACGTGCCGCTCGAAAGGTCATGGAGGATCGCAGGCGCGACGTTGAAAATCCGCGAGGTCTCCGCAAGCATGAACTTGCGAAGTTCGACAAGCTGCGATTTGGCGGGATCGAGTCCGATGGGGTCAAGACTATGGCCCGGAGGCGGCAAGAGAATGCCGCTTTTCGACCTGGCGCTATTCCGCAGGTTATCGAGCAAATTGTCTGTCGCGCGCTTCGCGGCTTGCGGCGAGGTCGTGTCGACTTTGGAGTTCAGAGCGAGAAGCGGGACACCACCATTCCCGAAAAGCTTCGCGCTGTAGGCCTGCGCTGCGATCATCAGGGCGATAGCGTCGCGGTTTACAGTGATCGGATTGTAGTGATCGACTGCGTCCCCGGCCGGGCAATGCACGATATCGATTACGTTTGCCGCGTCATACGTCACGGTGCCGGTCGTCAGGGCATATCGGTACTTCCGAACCACCGCATTCCCAGAAAGTGCCTGTTCGACCGTCAGCTTCGAGCCGTCGAGCGGATAAAGGCCAATGACGCGGCCAGCACGGTTCCGCGAGATGAAGGCGGTGGCCCGGCCGGACAGCAAGAGCCTGGAAACCAGCCACTTGAGGAACTCTGTAGCCGTCTGGTGGTCATTCGGCCGATCATGGACGACGTAGTACAGCGGGCTCTTCGCGTCTTTTTCGGAGCCGTCTGCAGTGCGCCTGTACAGGTGAAGAGGAAGGGCCGCGATCGTGCCGGAAATGACATTGACGGCCTGCCAAATAGACGTGACGCCTAATGCCTTTGCCTCGGTCACCATCTCGCCAGTCACGGCGCCGGGCGCGTTGAACGCTTCCTGCCACGCGTTGGGATCGGTCAGAGAAACAGCCGGGTTTTCGAGGGAGCGTGTTTCCTTCGCTTCAAACAAATTGAACATGCCGGTATTTATCTATCGGTGATAGATCAGCGCGCTCGGATGGCAGATTAAAGCACCGGCATACGGTAGTTTGGGTCTTCCCAAGGCGAAGTCATCGGCGCTGCAATTCTCTCACGGTTCTTAAGGCCGAGCGCCATTGCTAACGCGACCGCACCGTCGATCTTGTTCCGCGACTTCGCCTTGTCGAACGATCTATTACCTTTGGAATCGGTCATCACGAGGGCATTCATTACGCACATCGTCAAAAGCGGGTTGCCGTCATGCACGAGGGTTTGCGTTACGATCGCCTCTTCGAACGCGGTGACGGCCGGGGACATGTCCACCCAGCCCTGACCCCAATCAACGACCCGCAAGGCCCCGCTTTGCCGCTCTCCCTTCACCGGAAACAGGCCAATCTCTTCCAGGTGATTCATCAATTCGGCGGTGAAGAAACGGTCATACGCAAGGCCGAGGACATCGTATTGTGCCGATAGTTCGGCGATCTTTTCCGCGATCGTACGCGGCTTAATCATGGCGCCGTGAACTGTGTCGAGCCATCCTGTGTTTGCGAAAGCGTCATACGGCACGCCGTCCCGTTTGGCATGCTCGGGCACCAGGATCGCCGGTTTCCAGAACCATGCTTTCACGCGCGTGACATCGTCGGCACTGATCATGACCAGCGCGGTAAGATCGTCTCGCTTCGACATATCGAGCGCGAGGTATACCGGCTCGCCGGGGTGAAACTCGACCGGCTGCTCGTCCGGCGCACGAACGCCTTTCCATGCCGACTGGCTGATCAGAGTGCTAAACGGATTGACGCGCTGATTTAGGTAGCGCTGCCGGAAATTCGCTTCCTTTTCCGGACGGCGCGCTGCTTCGGCGGCTGCTTCGGCGATCTGCTTTCGTGGCTTCCAGGTCGCAAGGGTCGGATTGGCCTTCAGCCACTGCGCTTCATCCAGGATGTCGCAATCTTCATCAGCCGCGTACAAATGACAGACCGTAGTCGGATCGAGCTTGTTGCCGTTTTCATCCCGACGAAGACCATCATCGATCAGCAAACTGAGAGGGTGCAGCGGATCGTTCGTCTGCGTGGAGATGACCACGGCGAGAGGGCGCGCGCGAAGCTGCTGAGAGTCATAGAGGACGTTCCAGAGTTCGTCGTCGCTCGCCTCTCCGAACTCATCGTAGACAAAAAAGTCAGCGCCAAGGCCGTGTTTACCCTTGTTCGTCGCGGAGAGAGCCCGGTAGACCGAACCCCGGCCACGGGCGCCGCTCGTCTTCACAACGATGCGCGACCGGCTCTCAACAATCTTGAGGTGACGGCGTAGCGACGGCGCGAATTCGAGCATTTTGACGACCATGTCGAAGATGACTTTCGCCTGTTCAAAATCGACTGCAGCACTGTAAATCTGTGCATTGGGCTGCGATTCCGGGCCGATGAGGGTCGCCAGCACCAAACCGCCGACTAGCAGCGACTTTCGGTTCTTACGGGCTACAGACAGAACCGCGCGGGATACCACCGGGCGACCGTCTTCGCGGACCGGCTCGTAGATGTCCCTGATCCAATCGATCTCCCACTGGTCGAGGACGATTTTCTGACCAAGGGCGGGGCCATCTGGGATCGTGAGTTTCTCGATGAATTGAATGACGCGATCGGCGCGCTCGGTATCGCGCAACATCAGTGAACCAGCGATGCGAACTCGTCTTCATCGTCGCCCGGATCGGATGCGATTTGCTGGCGGGCGATCGGATCGAGGCCAAGCCTTTGCCCGAGTTCCTTGATCAACCGCGCCTGGTCAGACTGCAATTTGTAGATCGGATTGACGGTTAGCTGGCCGGTCGAGCCGGGGATCATCGGCTCGAAATCCTTTGCCGCGATCATCCGTGTCGCTGTGCGGTGATTGGAGACCGCCTCGCAGTATGCGGCGAGGATATGAGTATCGGCGGCGGTATAGACTTCGACCGGCATGGACGCGACAAGTCGCTTCCACACCTCTTTCGCGGTCTTCGTCATTTCCTTCGGAGCGGCGGGCGCGCCGATCGGCTGCGGTTCCTTATCGTTCAGCGGGCGCTTGCCCGGGTTTCCGCTCAATCGCTTGATATGGGTGGGGACTGCTGTATTCGGCATTACCGGTTATTTATTCCGGTGCGACGAACCGTCGCTCTTGAGGCAGCGGGGGGCGTGTGTTCAGGACATTCATAATTGGCGCGACGGCGGCGATGCTCACAGCATGCGGTCCGGCGAAAGGCGGTAGTTCGAACCCGGTGACGCTTTATCGGAACTCGCCCTTCGGAACCGTGCGCGTTCATTGGGCAACATTCGACGCAGATGAAAGCGATCCGGCGTACAACTTGAATAACTGTATGATGGCCGCGCGGCTTTTAAATGCAAATACCGCCGCATTCGCGCAATCAGAAGGTAAGCGTCCCGATAATAGTGTCGGATTTTGGTGTGAGAGCGGGCGTTACAAGGAAAAGGGAAATATCCCGCCTACCTTTGACGCGGCATTCCCGACCGATGTTTGACTAAAAATAACCTGCTGAACTGCGGCCGTTAAAATTCGACTTGGCGGCCGGTCTGCGGCCTGTGCCGCCTAGTGATCGCACCACCCCCTCCCCGCAACGTTCGAGCAGGTGCGCGCACCTTTATTTAGCCTCGGACGCAATATTCGTGCGCGATGCCGCGTTCGGGTGGTTCGGGTCGATGGGGTAGCCGTCCAGGTCGACGGCGCTGTGATATCCGCCGCGTTCTTCCCTTTGCTTCACCGCCGAGTGGCACGATTGGCACAAGGGCTGAAGCTCACCCGCGAAGAGTTCGCGGTCACCACGGTGAGGGACGATATGGTCGGCCACCGTGGCGGCGGTGATCCGGCCGAGCGCCTTGCAATATCGGCACATGGGCTCGGCACTCAGTAGAGCGAGCCTACGGTCACGCCATGCCCGCGTGTTGTAGAGGCGACGATAGGCCTTCGCTTCGTCCGACCGATCGTCTCGCCTCACAGGTCGCCACCACTTGGCAGGCCGGGCAGGACAGACGGCTGCACGTAGTGCAAGTGGCAATAGTCGATCATCGCATCGGCCATGTCGTAGATGCTGGCGATGGCCTTGTCGGGGCTCATGCCGGGCGACCACGACGTGATATGGCGGTGGATGATCTGAGCGACATCCTCGCGAGACGGCGCCTTCATGGCTTCGCCTTCCGTGCCTTTCGCACTGCGGAGACGGTGAAGGCGGACAGCCAACCCGCGATGGTGATCATGCTGGTCGCAGTGATCGCACAAGCAACGTCGAGGGCGAGCGGCACGAATGGCATGAGCGACACAAACCCGGCCGCGCCGAAGATCAGGGCATTGGTGATCCCGATCGCTTTGAGGACATCATTCGTCATCGCCAAGTTCCTGCACCATCATCGCGAAGCGGCCTTGGACGCGCTGGAAATCAAGGACGTACGCCTCGGTCGCGCTGGCATAGAACCGACCATCCCGGCGTTCCTCGATCAGGAAGAGGAATTCGGCTTCCTGCTCAGGCAGGAGCATAGTGCGACCGTCGAAAACGTCGAGGCACCAAAGCTTCGCGGACATGCTGATCTGTCCGTCATCATCGTATAAGTGATCCATGCGGATATTTAGCGTCGGGTGAAAACCGATCCGCTTGCTCGCAGGCGGCGAAGCACCGATGCGCCGCGATCCGGCCACAGCGCCATCAGGTCGAGCAATGCATGGAACTCGTCCGCCGACATCGTCCCCTTCGCCGCGTTCGCCTGGCTACTGGCTAGGACGAGATTGCCGAGCGTGTGGTCACCGCCTCGATCGAGCGGCATCCTGTGATCGATCGTAATGGTGTCGAGGGTCAGCGGGCGGTGTGTGTACGCACATCGGAGTGGCTGCGCTCGGAGCCATGCTTCTAGGTCGTCCAGTGAAGGCCTATCGAGGTCGGGAGCCCGGCGGCGCATCGCCGAGCGGAAATTGCTGGCCTTGTATCGATAGAGGTTTTCCCTCGCTCGGAGGGTCTGCGCGCTGCGTGTTCGGGGTCGTCTAGCCACCCGATATTTAGCACGGCGATGTACAAATCCCCTCATTCGCATATAGATAAGTAGGTCGAATGAAGCCCTTTTGCTTGAGGATGTAATGAAACGTATTGCCTTGATCGCCGCCGCCGTATTGTCCTTTCCTATGTCAGCCCATGCCGCGCTGGTTAAGAGCGCTGTCACTGCAACCAACGGTGTCATCATTGATAAAGCGACTGACGACTTCGCGAAGCGCTTCGAATATACCTCTCCCGCTCAGAAGAATCAGATTTCCGATGATACGAAAGTCGTCGCGTTCTTTCAGCGCATTCGGAAAGGCGAGGTCCTGGGTAAACTGACCGTCGAAGGTTTCGTGCGCTATTCGGCGAGAAACTGGCGCCATTATCGCACGGCTGTTTTTGCAGGCGGGGAACCGGCGCCGTTCGTCATCGGGTCGAAAGACGTGAAGATGTGTGACCGCCTGTGCTTCATGACCGAGGGATTCTTCATCGATCTGACAGCCGACCAAATTGCCAAATACGGAAAGGACGGCACTGTCTCGGTCCAGCTTCGAAGCGATTCCGGGGACACCGCGATGGTGACGCTGCAAGTCAGCCACTTCGCCGCGATGGAAGAGGTCGCCAAGTGAGTGCCATCTGCGGCGATTGTCGGGAAATGCGGACATAGATTAAGCAAGCGTCTGCTCATCGTGTCAGCGGCGATATCCGGGCAATCCGTCGCGTTTTTTCGGGGGCCATGTGGATAAGCCGCCGATTTAAGTGACTCTGGTTCCCCCGTTTTGCTATGCACTCGGGGTCGGCGGGAATTCCTCTTGTCGACACCATAAGGAGACAGATGTGTCATTTGCAGCCGTCTGCATCCTCCTTACGCTTCTCCTCTGCTTCGGGACATTTGTCCTGAAGCTGGTCGAGGTCTGCCGTAAGTAGAATGCTAGGAGTGGGGGACGGGCGGCAACCTGTCCCCCCGAAGGCATGAAATGATTGACCCCCCACAGCGGCAACCATGGGGGGTCTCGATCTCCACAAGGCTGACGCCCGTGTCATTTGCACAACGGAATTTACGCGGATTGCGTTAATTTTTCAAGGTGACAGGCTCCAAAGCGCATTTGGCGAAAACCGCAGTTTTCCGCGCCTTTCATCGATAGAAATATTCCGTAGCGCATATTTTCGACAGTCGCGATGCGACCGAAGTGGTTTTCTATCGGCACCCAATCCTTCCCAATCCCCGATTGACGAATACATCCGGAAGGTGTATTGGCGGGGCATGGAAAAGAGGAAGGCGCACCACGATCTAGCCGCGATCCAGTCGCTTTTCGCGAATGGCAACGGGCCGATGACACGGACGGCGATCCGCAGTGCGCAGGCAATCGGCTATTTGCCGTCCGAAATCTGCGAAGTGATTTGTGAACTCGAACCTAAGCATTTCGTGAAGTCGGCGACTGCTCACAATCCGGTGAATCCGAATTGCTGGCATGACACCTACATTTTTGACGACGTGGAAATCGAGTTGTTCATTAAATTTGCCGGTGAGGACATCGAAAACATCGTCCTGACCTCATTCAAGGAGCGCTGAATATGCGTACCATGATCCACCCGGAAACCGGCCAGACGCTGACTCGTCAGGAACGTCCGGAAACCATCAGCCACGGTATCTACTCGCGGACGATCAATCTCGCGGGGTGGTATCCCGAGGATGACGGCGACGCCATTCTCGATCCCGACGATCAGAAGGCTTATGAGGAAGTCGCGGGCGAATTGCGGGCGCGCTATATCGCTCGCCTGAAGGAAATGCGGAAGCGCCTCGATCTCACACAGGAAGCTGCATCGAACCTCATCGGTGGAGGAATTCGTTCTTTCCAACGTTACGAGAGCGGCCGCCAGCCAACTGCGGCAGCGGTCCGATTGATCGAAATCCTGTGCCGCCATCCCGAACTCGTCGATGAAGTCCGCGAGATCGAAGTCGCTGAAGCGGCATAACGATCCAATCTATGAGACTCAAAAGGGGAGCCGATTGGCTCCCCTTTTCGCTTCAGGCTTCCAGCACCCTAGCAGCATCGAGCGGCTTGTCCCGGATGCGGTGGACCGTCTGTCTCGACACTCCCGCCGCACGGGCGATGACGGTCGGGGTCGATCCCTCGGCGATCATGCGCGCGATCGTCTCAAGCTGGTCGGCCGAGTAGCTTGGCTTGCGTCCGAGGTACTTCCCCTGCGCCTTCGCGTGGGCGATCCCGGCTCTCTGCGCGGCTTTGGTGGTCTCGGTCTGCGCTTGAGCCATGGCCGCGAGGAAAGCGATCATCGAATCCCGGAGAGCCATCTGCATCGCGTCATTGGTGACACCGTCGAAAACCATCGAGTTGATGACCGTGCGCACGATGACACCGCGTCGCATGAATTCGCGCAGCGTCTCGGTCACGTCGGTATAGTCACGGCCGAGGCGATCGATCCAGCGCACGACCAGCGTATCGCCTTGGCGCAGCATGTCGAACAAGCGCTTGCCTTCCGGGCGGTCGGCCAGCTTGGTGGACACACCGCTTACGTGTAGGCGCTTGCAATCGTAGCGCCTGCTGCTCGCAAACAGCGCGAATTTCTGCTCAGATTAGATGACAGCGGGCGAGCCGCGCTGCTCACCCTAAATGACAACATGCTCGCCATCATCCGTGCCTGCTTGCAAACAGGACTGGCCTGCTCACTATATATGCCAGTGAAGTTTATGACTGGCATCATATCGGCACCCCGGCTTCGCGGAGCCGCTCGGTCAGTTCGCGGGTATGTTCGGCGTCCAGCGTTCCGGCGAGGAAGGCGCGCACGTCGGACGGCCGGGTGTTGAGCTGGCTGGCGAGCGCGCCAGCGTCGTAACCGTTGCGCGTCAGCGTGGGTTCGAGGTCGTCGATCGCGCGCGACAGCACCTGCTCGACGATCTCGACCGTGACGGGCTTGGCGGCGAGGCGGAAGCCCTGCTCAAAAGCGAGGGTCAGGTGCATCTCGATCTGGAGCGGGGTGCGCAGGCGCTCGGCGATGAGGTCGATCGCATCCTCGTCCATCAGGTCGGCGACCTTGACGCCCTCCGCCGCACAGACGCCGAGCAGCCAGGCGACATAGTCGCGGCGCTCGGCACCTATGCCCTCATAGTCGAACGTGGTGGTGCGGTAGCCGATTTCCTCCATTTGCGGGCGGCGCAGATCGTTGCGCAGCCGGGGGTGGCCGACGAGCAGGACCGACAGCAGCACGCCGGCATCGGCCACCACCTCCATGAGCCGCTTGAGGCCGGTCAGTGTCTTGTGGTGGAGGTCGTGCGCCTCGTCGACCACCAGCACGACCGGGCGTTTCCCTTTACGCATGATGTCGCGCAGGTCGCGCTCGCGGCGCTCTGCCTGCTTGGGGATCTTCACCTGGGCGCGGTCGCCGGGCGAGAGGTCATAGAACAGCGCCTCGATCAGCGACGGCAGCGAGGTGCGGCGCTTGTCGACCGCGAGTGACTTGGCGACAGCGACCTTGCCGGCCCTGACCAGTTCGTCCTCGATGCGGCGCAGGAGATGCGTCTTGCCCGATCCGACCAGGCCGGAGACGACGATCAGCCGACCGGTCTGCACCGCTGCGCAGACCTCGCGCACGAGGTTGCGCTGATGCTCCGTCTCGAAATTGCCGGCCCCATGAAACGGGCGGGCGAGCCCGTAGCTGGATTGAACGTCGGCGAGCATCAGCTTGTCCCCCGTCTGGCCTGGAACCGCTCGCGGATGCGGCCGGCGATGATGGTCTTGTCGAGCGTTTCGCCCAGCAGGGCGTCGATGAAGGCGCGGTCCGCCTCTGGCAGCGAGCCGAGCGGTCGCCGTAGCTGGTCGACGATGGCGTGGCGCGCGGCGAGCCCGGTCGGGTATGCCGTCTCGACCACCGGTTCGGGAAAAGGGGTCTGCCGGACTGCGATGCCTGCGGTCGAGGGCGGCAGTGACGGCAGCGGACGGTCGCCGCCCGTCACGGTCGCACGGGGCAGCCCGAGCTGGTCGGCGAGCCGGACCACCTTGTCGAGCCGCTCCTCGGCGCGGCTCTTCTGGTATTTGCGGTAGCGGTAGAGCGGCACCGCGCCGCGCGACGGCTCGTAAGGTCCATACCGCTTGCCGTCATGCTCAACGAAAAGCTGCTGGTCGAACAATCCCCAGAGCAACGTCACCGTCTCACCGGCCAGCTCTGGTTCGACTTCGTAGGAGGCACCCTCGACCGAAACGGTCGCGTCGCCCGCGACGGTGCGCCGCTCGGGCTCGCGGGCGAAGGCACAGAACCGCTCCCACGAGCACATGGCGCGTATGCCTTCGCCGGGCAGGTGCCGCAGCCAGTGCTCGATCCGGGCGTGCGGCTCGGACCGATGGCCGCCATTGTTGTAGGTGACCAGCGCGCGGCGCATCCACAGATTGGCTTCCGCCTCGTCCTTCGGCTTGTGGAAGTGGTAGAGCGTCTCATGCACCTCCTTCACCGTGCGGAAGGGCCGCTCTACCTTGCCCTTAGCGCGGGCCGCCGTGTGCCGGTCGTCCTGCTTCGGCGGCAGGTGGGTCAGGACGCGAATGCCGAGGCTGCCCATCACCGACTGGAACACACGCGACCGACTGACCGGGCCGTTGTCCATGTAGATCGTCACCGGCAGACCCTGGAAAGGCAGCTCGGGTTCGGGCTTGGCGGCGAAGGCGTTGAACAGGAAACGCAGCGCGGACTCGGCGTCCTCGCCATAGACGCTGCGATACTCCTGATAGACCACGCCCGAGCAGTCATCGACGACCGAGAACAGCATCAGCGTGGGTTTGCCGCGACCCTGTTCGATCCATAGCGGCGCTTCGACTTGCTTGAGGTCAGACGGGCTCATGTCGAAGTGCCACAACTCGTTGGATCGCCGCGCCTGGAAACGGACGGCCGCGTGTGGGCGGGTGACGCGGGCATAGTCCAGCCCCGATGAGCGGAGCAGCCGGTCGATGGTGGCCCGCTTCAGCAAGCCGGGTGCGACCTTGACCAGACCCTCCGGTGTCTCGACGCCATCGGTTTCCAGAAACTCGATGGCGCGGGCGGTCGAGACGTGCCGACCCTTCTTGTTCGTCGTCCTGATCTTAAGTGCGGCGACGATCTCGGCATAGCGTTCCATCTCCGCCTGCGGCGCGACCCGCGTCGCGCCATGATCGGACCGGCGCACCGACCGGGGCCGGTTCAGCTCGCGCAGCGCCCGGTACAGCGTCGAGATCGAGATGCCGTAGGCCTCGGCCGCACGGGCGACGATCTCGGTGCGACCGGGATCGCGTGGCGGCAACAACGACAATCGTCGGCGAAGGTCGACCAGCGCCTCTCCGGGCGGCCGCTTCGCCCGGTCAGCCATGCGCTGCGACAGGCTCATTGGCCGGTGCGCCGCTGCCGCGCTTGCCGGCATAGCGATAGAGGGTGGCGACCGACACGCCCATGCGCTTGGCGATGTCGCGCACCGGGAGCGTTCCCTCCATCATCATGGCGCGGGCCGCAGTGACGTCGCTCGGCCGCATAACCGATGGACGTCCGCCTTTGCGGCCCTGCCGGCGTGCTTCCACCAGCCCGGCGGTGGTCCGCTCGCGGATCAGGGCGCGTTCGAACTGCGCGATCGCGCCGAACACATGAAAGGTGAGCATCCCGCCCGGCGTGGTTGTGTCGATGCTCTCGGTCAGCGACACCAGCCCGATCTGCTCGCGCTCCAGCTCCTCGGCCGTGGCGATCAGCTTCTTGAGCGAACGGGCGAGGCGGTCGAGCTTCCAGACGACCAGCGTGTCGCCGGCGCGCAGCACGTCTTGCAGGATGCGCGCAAGTTCAGGCCGGTCATCACGCGCGCCGGACGCCTTTTCGGTGAACAACCGGTCGCAGCCGGCACGGCGCAGTGCGTCGAGCTGAAGCTCGGGATTCTGGTCGCTGGTGCTGACCCTGGCATAGCCGACCCGCATGGGCGTCCAATCTTCTCCAAACCCGTCGCAGGCATACCGTTTTGCGAAGCGGGTTTCCAGAACAGTTTTGACAAAGCCCGGACCGCAGATTTACGTTGCCGGGCAGGCAAGGCGATCGGCTCGTCAGAAAGGGTCGTTTTGCAGAACCGCTCAGGAGCAAGATTTATGCAGGTTCTCGATACGGCGAGCTGGGTCGGCGATGGCGACGACGCCGACTTCTTCCTCGCGATCGAGCGCACCTTCGATCTGCGCCTGCGTTCGAACCTGCCCTGGACGACGTTCGGCGAAGTGCGTGACCATGTCGTCGCGCATGTCGCGGCTCACGGCGGGGGCGGCACAGCATGCGCCACGCAAATGACGTTCTACAGGCTTCGACGCGCGCTCGGATTTGGCCGGCACGTCGGGCCGGATGCTCCCTTGGCACCGTTGATCGGTGACGCGCTGAGGCCCGTGTTCAGCGACCTGGAAGCCGATACCGACCTCAAGATGCCGGCGACGCGAGCCGGATGGCTGGGGATCGTCGGCGGCTCGTGTTTCGTCATCGCCGCCGCCATCCTCGCCCTCACGACGTTGCCGCCGCCGTCTCGCATCTTCGCCGCCGGAGCGAGCGCCTATGTAGGGCTCTGGCTGCGGCACCTTGACCGCCGGCGACTACCGCGAGGATGCGAAACCATCGGCGATCTCGCTCGAATGGTATCGGAGCAGAACCGTGGCAGGCTCGCCCGCGATGGCGCGCGCCTCACCTCACCCGAGATATGGCGGATCATCCAGCAACTGGCTGCCGATGAGAGCGGCATTGACCCCGACCTGATCGGGCCGGAGACGACCTTTTTCCGCATCAAGGCGCAAGCCGCCTAACGGGAATCGACGCCAGCTCTCTCAGCCTTCTGCTTCAGATCTCCCAAAACTCGGGACAAGTTCATCCTGATCGCAAGCCTGGCTAACGGCTCCCAATAGAGCACCGGCTCGACCCGCAAGACATGGCGAGCCTCGATATCGAGCCGGGTGTGTCCATTCGGCAGAGATGTGAGGGTGAAACCTGTCGTGCTTGTCTCGAAGTAGCCCTGCACATGGGGTGAGTGGACCCGGCGGTAGGGACTCATTTCTTCCATGGCTGGCGGTTGGGCCAGCACCGCGAAGGCGAGCCGGTGTTCGGGCTCCCATTCAGTTACCCGCTCCCGTGCTGTGCCGGTGGAGAACTCGCCCAGACGGATCGCGCCGACACCCTGACCGAGTAGCTGGCTGCGAATCGGGTAAGCGAGACCGGCCATTCCCACCAGGCCGGGGTGACCAGAGATAGCGCGTTCGTCAGTGAGCGCCGCCCATGCCGCTGCCGGAGGTGCGGCTATCTCGATAGATCCATGAGCCGCTATCGGCAGCGCGGGCGGCACGGCCGCTTCAAGTGCAAAAAGTGCGGGAAGAAAGGCCACACTCGCGACCGTGCGGCCGCCGCCATGAGCAACCTTTGCAACAGCTCGGCCCGCAGCGCCGCCAATCAGCGCCGCAATTGCGCCCAACGGCGCGGCCAGCAGGATGCAGACCAAACCCTCAAGTGCCAGCATCACGAGCGCAACCGTGCCGAGCGCTGCGGCAGCCAGCACCAGTCGTGCGGTCGCCCGCCCGCTCAGCAGGAGACGGCGGTTTGCGAGGTAACCGGTGGTGATGCCCACCAGGAAGGGTGTGGCGACGAACAGGCTCCATCCATAGCTGCCCAGAGTCAGCGCCGACACGAGTACGGCCGCGACGATGATGGCCACGCCGGCAAGCACGCCTTGAACCATGTGAGCGATGCTCGCGCCCGGTACCGGAGCCAGGCCATCTTGCCGTTCGAACCTGGGTAGTAGTGCCAGTATCACCGCGGCCGCAATCTGCACGGCCGGCACAATTGCGGCTGCAGCGAGGGCGTAACCCGCACCTGACCAATTGGCGCGGCGGAATGATGTAAGCGCAAGCCCGGCCGCTGCCACCAGCGAAGCTGTAAACGCCAGAGCAGCGTCACCGGCAGGAAGGCCAGGACTCATGGCCAGTCGTCTTAGCGGCAGCAGCCAGAAGCTGACGTCGGCTATCAGCGGCGTGCCGCGGGCGACTATCAGCAGGCCGACGACCAGATGCGGTGTCAGCAGCAGCAGGGGCGCGGTGAGTGCATAAGGTCCCGGCCGCATCGTTCCGGTGAAGGAGGGAAACCGAACGATCGGCATCACGCTTTCCCTGCCATCGCGGCAGCACCAGACTGCGCTTCATGCCCATGCTCGGGTGCGATCCTGGTCAGTTTACCCTCGCGCGCAAGGTGCTCGGGGAGCGCGATGTTCCAGGCGAGTCCTGCCCGCTCCAACAGCAGCACAAAGCCGTAGCCCCAATCGCTTTGGCCCGGATAGAGGCCGATCCGCGCCGAACCGGGGAAGGCGTGATGGTTGTTATGCCAGGCCTCTCCCATTGTCGGGATCGCAGCCCAAGGCACATCGTGAGCCTGCACGCCAGCATCGTTCACCAGCCAACTCTGCGGTCCCGTGCGGTGCGCCAGGTGCCCGACGAACCAATGCCCCGACACCGACAGGGTGACGCGCACGCACACACCCCAGACGACCCAGCCCCAACCGCCCGCCAGGAACAGAAGCCCGGCGACCGGCAACTGTTGCGCCATCCAGGTCGCCTCCAGAAAGCGGTAGAACCTGTCGCGTCCTGCGCGCCCCAGGTCGAACGAGGGTGGGCATTCCAGCTCCAGGCGGCAATGCATCTGCCACCACGCGTCGGCCAGCGGCCGGCGACGGTGCGCCAGATAGTCATGGCAATCCGCCCGCCGCTGCGCCCAATCCCGAAGGTCGTGCGTGCGGATCATCCATAGCGGACCACTCATACCCACCAAGGTGCCAGTCCAGACCAGCAGCCGTTCCAGCCACAGGGGACAGTCGAAGCTGCGGTGGATCAATCGACGGTGGAAGCCGACACTATGACCCAGCAGCAGCGTAACTCCGGTCAGGGATAGACACGCGGCCAGTGCTCCCCAGCTAAATAGCAGCGGAGCCAGCAGCAGCGAGGCGGCAAGCATGGCACCATTCCAAAGCGAATGCACCGGATCCCACCGCACCACACCTTCTACGGGGCTGCTGCCGGGCAGCTCTACCAGCGAGTTCACCCGGCAGCGTTCAGGATCGAGGGTCATTCCAGACTCCAAGCGTTTAACTCACAGCTTAAATGCTCCTTCGTTCAGCCACCCTTGTCAAGGGTTTAGCTTATCCCTTAATTACCGGGCATGCAGAAGGTCTTTGAAGCTTTGGCGTCCACTCCGCGCCGTAAAATCCTGGCCTACCTCGCCCATGCGGAACTCAGCGCGGGCGAAATCTCGTCACGGTTTGAGATGTCCAAGCCCGCCGTATCACAGCACCTCTCGGTGCTTGAGAACGCTGGACTGGTGACAAGCGAAAAGCGCGGTCAATTTGTGTTCTACCGATTGGCGGCAGACAATCTCGCCAACACGCTCAACGCATACGTGCAGGAGGTTTGCCCCGTGTCGCGGCCATTGAAGGCGGAGAGCGCCAGCCTCGCACGCGGACGCAATGCCGCTGATGCGGATGTTGGCGAAAAGCGTGAGTAGGTCGCTCCGATTGCAAGCAGGCGCGGCCGATGGCGAGCAGGTTGTCAGCTAGCGTGAGCACGGTTCCGCGCTGGCTGTCAGTTATTTCGAGCAGGATACGACGCTGTTTGCGAGCAGAAGGCGCTACGTTTGCAAGCGCCTACACTTACGCCTCGATCCGAGACGACTTCATCGAACATAAAGCCAGCGGCCTCGGCCTGGGTGACCTGGTGATCGAGGGTCTGCTCGGCGGTCGATACGCGGCAGTACAAGATGGTCTTCATCGATCGGCCTCGGGAGTCCGTTAGGGTGTAGTCCGTTTCTTGTGCGGTCCGAAATGCAATGTCAATCCTAACGGACTCTCGATCGCGAGGAATGCCGTTGCCGTCGTCCGGTCCGTTAGAGCATACCCTAACGGAGTGCGTGAAGCCTCAAGCCCAAGTCTGACGCTTTACGATCTTGAAAATTTGCGACGGCACCGTCTCAAACAGTTTGGCCAGCTTTCGATATGAATAAGCGCCGGTCGCATGGAGCGCTCGGACGCACTCTGCGCGCTCCATGGAGAACTTGTTCACCGACGTGTTTCGAAGCTGATCAGCATGTGATGCCCATCGGCAATTGTCCGGCGAATACCCCCGGTTATTATCGATGCGATCGAGAGTTAGGTGGTCTTCATAACCATTCGCAATTGCCCATCGAATGAATGCGGAAGTATCAATTCGCCATTCTTGACAAATTCCTATCCCTCGGCCACCGTAACGGTGAAAGGATACATGCTTTTCGTAATAGCAGCGCTGTTTCATACCGCGTAAGATCGAAGCTAGACGCGGATACTGTTGCTGCAAGGATTTTTGTTTCATCCTTTATTTAGCAAAAACGGAACAGGCGTGAACGTTCACTTCCGTTCCTGCTATCGACCCTTTATGTTCCGTCGTGCTAAGGCGGCCTCATGGGCATGAACATCAAGATGGAGACAGTTTCCGATATCGCGCGGAAGAGATTCAACGTCGCCTGTCGGTGCGGGCGCTGTGGCCACAAAGCCGTGGTCGACGGTCTGAAGCTAGCGCGGTGGTTTCATTACCACATGTGGTCCAGCCACATTGACGAGATCGCCAGGCGCGTCCGGTGCTCGAAATGCCGGGCGAAAGTTCCTGATGTGACGATCACGACGGCCCTTCCCTCCAACCCGAAATGGATGGACAGTGAAAGCAAGTGGAAGGACCTGCACCGACGTTTGCGCGGTTGACGGCCCCTGCCCCTTCGAAGCAAAGGCTTCCTCCCATTTTTGTAACGAAGGTTTTGCATTGGACGTTGGGGGGATGATCCGAACCGCGCGGAAGGCGGTCGGGATGACACAAGATGAAGTCGCCCAGCGCGCGGGCGTGTCACGCAAAGCGGTAAACGGCCTTGAAGCGGGCCGGGCATCCATAGCCACCTTTCAAGCGGTGGCAGATGTTGTCGAGT
Organism: Novosphingobium sp. TCA1; assembly: GCF_009811895.1. NCBI lineage: Bacteria > Pseudomonadati > Pseudomonadota > Alphaproteobacteria > Sphingomonadales > Sphingomonadaceae > Novosphingobium > Novosphingobium sp. TCA1. The sequence goes on from NZ_BLJH01000046.1 coordinate 20,309, forward strand.
TTCGAATAGCGGGTCTGCCGATCGGCCTATCACTTGGTGAGCGTCTTGCCACTGCGCGAAAGCGCAAGGGGTGGACGCAAGCGCGACTTGCCGAACGGGCTGGCCTATCGACGCCGACCGTGCGCGCGATCGAGCGGGGGACCGGCCAGGTTGCATCGCTGGTCGCCATGCTTGCAGTCGTCTCGAAAACCGCGCGCCCTAGGAAATCCGAAAAGGCATGCTGGGAGAAAGGGCGCCGTGATGTTCGTCTGACGCCCGCGTGGCTGCTCGACGAAATCCGCGAAACCTTCGGATCGATCGACCTTGATCCTTGCGCGGCGGAAGGCTCATTCGTCGGTGCCGGGCGGGAAATATATCAGGACGAAAACGGCTTGCTGTCGAGGTGGTCGGGCAAGCTGGCCTTCGTGAACCCGCCCTTCAGCGAAGCCGCCCGCTGGCTAGAGCGATGCTACCAGGCGTGGGAGACCCGCGAGGTTGAAACGGTCGTGGCTCTGGTTCCGGTGAGGACAAACACCCGCACCTTCCATACGCGCTGCGCCGGGGTAGCGGATGTCCTCTTTCTGAAAGGCCGACCGAATTTCGTAAATCCGTTTCAACCAGAAGTCTCAGGACAAACGCCGTTCGGAGTTTGCTTGATCTGCTGGGGGGCGGCTCCCGGCGTATCGAGAGAACTAGCCATCCGTATCGGAGCCACACTCCTGCCGTCGAAATGAACCCGGCAAAGAAAAGCCGCCCCGTCGTTCAGTACGGAGCGGCTCATGCATAAGGAGAACGGAACGTCGAAACCCATCAACTAGCCGTCCTTCTATTTATAGCGCACGAATACTTTCCCGGCAATAAACTTCGCACACAATTATATATGGACTGAATTTCGTGTTCCGTAGTATAAATACCTTTGTTCGGCGTGCAGGCCTGGACAGTGTCAAAACGCTGGAAAGCATCCGCCGAACCTTCGTTTAAAAATAATCTCAAGACGCTCGGTTCCTGCACGTTCCGAGCGTCTTATTTTTAAACGGTGAATACGTGCTTCAATCTACTCTCTACAGGACCGGCCCGGTTCTATCTACCGCCGACGTTCTTGCGACCATTGCCGACGACAAACGGACGGCGGAGTTCCGTGAGGTCCAATCGGCAGACCCGAACTTCACGCCTCCACTTCGACAGAAACCGGCCGCCATGACCCTCGAAGACGCGGTCCGCATGGTCCGCGAGAACTCTACCAACATCCACTTTGTGCGCGAGGTTGTCGAAGCCCTCGGAGGCTATGACGTTGTGCGCAAGGCCAAGCCCAGGCCCGCCCCCGTTGATCTTCCACTCTCCAAAGTGTGGGCTGTCGAGGTCTCCCTCGGGCACATCGTAAACACCAGCGGACCTAAGAAAAAGAGCGACAAACCCACTCGACCCGATCAGGCGGCCGCGAAACACAGGGCGGTCGTGCAAGCTTGGTTTACAGGCACTCAGACTGATTTCAGCAACCCGGATTGGTACGCGGAAGCGCTACTCTTTGAACCGAAGCGCGCGATAGCGGTCGCCAAAAAGCAAAAGCGGTGCTCACAGGCGTACAAAGATTGGATCGAAAAGGCCGCAGCGCCGTTTGCGTTGGCCTCGGGTTACCTGATCGGGATGCTCTACATCTCCCACCCGGTCGATTATCCCGGTACGAACTATTACGACGGCCACATCGTATTGGTGCCGAGAGAGGCGATCAACGATCCTACGTCGAAAGCGCAAGCACTGGTCATGAAAGTGAACGAAGCGCTGCGTCTTCCCGCCTTCCACTCGAAAACCGCAACCGGCAAGTCTCTCGGCGGGTCTTTCTTCCGCCAAGCGCGCGGGTTGCTCGAACACCGCGCAATGCGTGGCTGGAATGCGGGTCCGCTCGAATACCTCAAGTCGTAATCGACCTATGTGAATCTCTATGTAATGAAAGAAAGAATAATAGTAAGTAATAATTACATAGAGATTCACATCTCACATGCGATTTCCTTCGGAATTCCGCCATTTCTCGATTTATGTGAATTCCTTACATAGAGATTCACACTCAACTCGGCTTCGCCTCGTCTCGGCATCCACGACAGTTACATAAGCGCGAAGCGCGCATACGCTCACGCGAGAAAACCGCCCCGCCCCCGCCGCGAATAAGCCCTCCCGGATCGCTCCGAGAGGGCCTTTCGCTCAAGCCGTCACTTCGTAGCGCCGCGCGACACCCGAGCCACCATGCACCGAATAGGCGCGGACCGGGACGATGCGGCCGGACTTCAGGCGGCGCACGTGGCCACGACGATCGTGCGGACGCTGCGTGATGCCGGTGGCGCCGATGGATGCCGAACTCGTCACAGTCGGCTTTCCGAGCGTGATGCGGATCGTGTCGGGGATCGGCGGGAGCTTCCCCTTTGCTCGACCGCGATTTACCGAAGCGAGCCTTTCGGAAGCGCTGGTTTCTTTCTTCGTCGATTCCATGGAGAGAAGCGCGAGGCAAACCATCACGGAATTGTATTCGTCCGCGACAATGCCGCCAAGTGAGTCCAAGTCCATATCGAGGCCTTTTTCGCCACGATATGTTACCTCACCGGTGTCACGATCAATATTAACAACTTCGTACCCTGCGATCCAAGAATTCGACCCAAATCTTTTGCTATAGGTGCGCAAATGAAACATGTTTCTATCAGGCTCGGCCGATATGATCATGATCTCAACGATGTGGAGCGGCGTGCAAAATTGACCCCCTTAGCGGGGTGATCGGCGTCTAAAATTGACCCC
>NZ_BLJH01000047.1:0-22865 GCF_009811895.1 Novosphingobium sp. TCA1
AAAGCAGTCTTGAATCAGAACCCGGCCCGCTTGGGAATCCCTTTTGTCAACACGGCCTAGGGCTCGAACCTAGGACCCGCTGATTAAGAGTCAGCTGCTTGACGGCAGCTTTAGCCGATTTCTCCCCAAAAGAGGACGGTCAACAATCGGCCCACTTTCTGCCGATCTGTGATGCCAGTCAGGCAAACGATGTATGTCGGCTCCAGACAGGAGCTGCCATCCGATCTATCAATTTGGAACGGCAGCACTGTCCCAGGCTACGTCATAGCTGAAGGTCCGCTTCCAAGCGCAGCAACATCGCGATTGAACGACCGGCTTGGTGAAGGTTTTCGGGCGCTTGCGTACGAAAGCCTCCCATGCAGGAACCCGCGGGCCCGATAGGCTGGGCTATGGGGATTTGCGCTTTCGTGTGGTGTGGCGGGATGAAGAGCGTGCTTTGATGGATGCACGACAGCAGCACAGCGGTCGGTGTCTGGATGCGCTGGAGATGTGTTTGCCGGGCTGTCGACGTTGATACCAGGAGCGGACGCGGGCGCGGCGCGTGCCGGGGGCAAGCCGGCCCTTTGACCGCCGCGCGTTATGCGGGGCCATGCCGGCAGGCGGATCATGCCGGGTCATGCGGCGCGCTCCCGGATCGGCGGGCTGGGCCTGGGTGGCGCGCGGGGCTGGCTCCAGCGCGGGAAGGTTTCGATGACGATCATGCGCCCACCACAGCACGGGCATGGCGCACAGGTGTCGGGCTCGGCTTCGGGCTCTGGCACCTGCGTCTCCGGTGTGACGGCAAGCAGGCGGCGGGCGAGCGCGAGATTGTCGTGGCGCGCGGCGCTGGCGAGCAGGCCGTAATGGCGGATCCGGTGGAAGCCGCGTGGCAGGACGTGGAGCAGGAAGCGACGGATGAACTCGTCGGCGGTGAGCGTCATGATCCGCTGGCGTTCGGGGCCATCGCGGCGATAATCCTTGTAGCGCAAGGTCACGCCGTTCTCGTCGAAGGCGATGAGGCGCCGGTTCGAGATGGCGACGCGATGGGTATAGCGCGAGAGGTAGGCGAGCACCGCTTCCGGCCCGGCAAAGGGCGGCTTGGCATAGACCACCCAGCGCTTCTTGCGCGCCGGGGCAAGGTGGCGCTGGAAGGCCCGCCGCTCTGTCAGATCGGTCAGGGAGCCGAAGAAGGCCAGCTTGCCGGCACCGTGCAGCGCGTTCAGCCAGGTGAGGAACAGCCGCCGGAACAGCGCTCCCAGCACGCGCACGGGCAGGAGGAAGGCCGGACGCGAGGATATCCAGCGACTTGCATCGGGCGCGATACCGCCGCCCGGCACGATCATGTGGACATGCGGATGGTGGGTCATTGCCGACCCCCAGGTATGCAGCACGGCGGTGATCCCGATCCGGGCGCCCAGATGGCGGGGATCGGCGGCGATGGTCAGCATCGTCTGCGCGGCCGTCTTGAACAGCACGTCGTAGATCAGCGCCTTGTTCTGGAATGCGATGTCCGCGACCTCGGCGGGCAGCGTGAAGACAACGTGGAAATAGCCGACGGGAAGCAGGTCGGCCTCCCGTTCGGCCAGCCAGGTGCGTGCCGCGGCGCCCTGGCATTTTGGGCAATGCCGGTTGCGACAGCTGTTGTAAGCGACCCGCCAGTGCCTGCAGTCCTCACAGGCCTCGACGTGACCGCCCAGGGCCGCGGTGCGGCAGGTCTCGATCGCGGACATCACCTTGAACTGGGTCAGGCTCAGGTGCCCGGCATGGGCCGCCCGGTAGGCTGGTCCTGCAGAACGGAAGATGTCCGCGACCTCGAGGTCGGCGCGCACCGGTTCAACCGGCGTCGGCTGACCCTGTGGGTGCCTTGCCTTCCATCAGCGCCATCAACTGGTCGAGCGGGCTCGACACGGCGTGGATCGTGCGGGTCGACACCTTGGTGTAGAGTGCGGTGGTCTCCAGCTTGCTGTGGCCCAGCAGGACCTGAATCACGCGGATATCGACATCCTGCTCGAGCAGATGCGTGGCGAAGGAATGACGCAGGGTGTGCGGGCTGACGCGCTTGCGGATGCCCGCCACCTCGGCCGCCTCCTGAACTGCGCGGTGCAGTTGCCGGGTCGAGATCGGGTCGGTGACGTTCTGGCCGGGGAACAGCCAGCCATGCGCAATCAGCATCCCGCGCTTGTGCCCCTCACGCCACCACATCCGCAGCAGCTCGAGCAACTGGGGCGAGAGCATCGCATTGCGATCCTTGCCTCCCTTGCCCTGTTCGACCCGGATCAGCATGCGCGTACTGTCGATGTCGTCGACCTTGAGGTGGGCCACCTCCGACACGCGCAGGCCCGCGCCATAAGCCACACCCAGCGCCGCCTTGTACTTCATGCCGGGCGCGGACTGCAGCAGCCGCGCTGCCTCTTCGACGCTTAGCACTTCGGGCAGCCGGGGCACGATGCGGGTGACGACCAGGGCTCGCGCCAGATCGCGTCGCCTGAGCGTGACGTTATACAGAAAGCGCAAGGCCGACACGGTGCCGTTGATGGTGCTCGGCCTGACCCCGCTCTCATGCTGCATGAGCTGAAAGCGGCGAAGGTCCTCTTCCGTTGCCGTATCGGGAGGGCGCCCCAGGAAGGTTGCAAGGCGCTTCACATGGCGCACGTAATCCTGCTGGGTGTGGGGACCGAGGCCCCGCATCATCATGTCGTGCTGCATCCGCTGGCGCAGCGGGCTGATCGGGGTGGTATTGATCGAGACAGTCATGGCAAGTTCCTCTCCGTTGAAGGAACTGCCAGCCTCGCCCCGCTAAAGGCCTACATATAACACGCTACGATGCACCATGCGCCATCCCGCGAAGCGGGTTCGTGCAAGGGCGCGTAGCAGACACCTTCCTAATCTGAGAGCGCAATGCTCGACGGCGCATCGACGAGCCTCGAGTGCAACGGCGATTCAGTTTCGTTCGCTCTTCGGAGTCAGTCTCGATGCCGCCGCTAGGATGGCATGTGAACCGTGCGAATTGGATCCAGCAGGAAAAGGTTACCACCATTCTCTCGAACGATTATATCCAGACGCTAATGGGGCAATCTGGAACGTGAGCCCCATAGCGCAACTTGGCGAAAACCGATGAGATCACCTGTCGGAGACCTCACGGCACCCAGAAATATTGCTCAGCCGCACAACGGATTGACTTGCACCCCCACCGAACCCAGCCCTAGGCAAGGTTCCCAGACCGTGCGCGTAGTTCCTCCACGACACAGGCGGCACGCGCGGGCAGGGACCACTCGGAACGATGAATCAGCCAGAGCATGTCGACGACTCCAGGCGTGCCTTCAACTACCAGGATCTCTTCTGGGCGCCCGAAGGCGGCGCGGGCATAGCGGGGCAGCACCGTGAAGCCTCGAGGCCGCGACACAGATTGCGTTCTATGCGGGATGGCCACCTGCGATGACCGCGCTGCCGATCATGAAAAAGGTCTTCGAGGAAGCAGGCGTCTGAACCACGGTACGCGACTCTCGTATTCGGCTGCGTAGGCAGTTCGATCGCGATATCGCCGTGATCCGCCATTGCGGAGGGCCAACCCCAGGCTTTCCTGGGACTGGTACTTGGAGAACCTTTCCCGCATCAAGGAGTTTGAAGACCGCTCTATCGAAAGGTAATCTGTGCCCCAATGAATACAGGATCCCGTGTTGTACTGCTGCGATCACTTCGCCGCATGGCGAGCGAACCCTCTGCCGTCAGCGCACGTGGGTGCAATAGCGATCTGCCATGACCGCCATTGACGATGATTTCGCCAATGCAAATTTCCTGCATGGCGGCGGAGACATGGGCCAACGTATCCGCGATCACGCTTGGGCCGACACGCCACTGGGGCCGATCGCGCAATGGCCGCAGTCGCTTCGTTCGGCGCTTGGCATCTGCCTGCATTCAAGCTTTCCGACTGCGATCTACTGGGGCCCCGAGCTTCGCCTGCTTTACAACGATGCGTGGGCGCCAATCCCAGGAGATCGTCATCCGGGGGCCTTGGGCAGACCTGCGGCCGAAGTCTGGCCCGACATTTGGGAGATCATCGGCCCCCAATTCGAGCAGGTCATGGCGAATGGCGAAGGCTATTCGACGTACGACCAGCTACTCCCGATGATGCGCGACGGCCGCGTGTCTGAAACGTACTGGAATTACAGCTTCACGCCGATCCGCGGCGAGCGCGGCGAGATTGCGGGAATATTCAATCAAGGGCACGAGACGACGGAGCGCATTCTCCTCGAACGCAGCCGCGATGCCGAAACCATAAGGCAGCGACGGCTCTTCGAGCAGGCGCCCGGCTTCATCACGATATTGTCCGGGCCAGAGCACCGCTTTGAGTTCGTGAACGACGCCTATCGCCGCTTGTTCGGGGACCGGGACTTCATTGGCAAGACGGTGCGCGAGGCATTTCCCGAACTGGATGGCCAGGGCTTCTATGAGTGGCTCGATGACGTCTACCGCTCAGGGAAGCGCTTCATCGCCGAGCGGGTTCCCGCCGTGCTCAAGAACCCGGGCCTGCCTGCCGAGAGGCGGGTCCTTGATTTCATTTACGCGCCCGTCACTGACGAGCAAGGCTGTATCAGCGGCATCTTCTGCGAAGGTTTTGATGTCACCGGGGCCGATCAGGCCGAAGCGAAACTGCGCGAAAAGCGTCACGCGCTCGAACGGCTGAATGCGATTGCCGCCGCGACCGTGATCGAGACCGATCCCGAGAGGATTGTGCAGCTCGTAACGGACGCTGGCGTGGAGCTCACGGGGGCCGCCTTCGGCGCGTTTTTCTACAACGTCCGGTCCGAGGCGGGCGAGGCATACATGCTCTATAGCCTGTCGGGCGCCTCGCGTGACGCATTTGCGAGCTTTCCGATGCCCAGGAACACCGCGGTGTTCGGCCCGACTTTTCGCGGCGAAGGGGTCTTGCGCTCCAACGATATCACACAGGACAGCCGCTACGCGAAGAATTCGCCCTATAATGGTATGCCACAGGGCCACCTTCCCGTGAAAAGCTATCTTGCCGTGCCTGTGATCTCCCGAGGGGGCGAGGTGATCGGCGGGCTACTTTTCGGCCACCCGGAGGAGGCGCGCTTCAGTGACAGCCATGAGGAGTTGATCAGCGGACTGGCCGCGCAGGCCGCGATCGCGATAGACAATGCGCGGTTGATCCGGCGCGTCCAGGAAGCGAAGGATACTCTTGAGCAAAGGGTCAGTGAGCGGACCGCGGAACTGGCCGAAGCTCATGAGGCGCTTCGCCAGGCTCAGAAGATGGAAGCGATCGGGAAGCTTACGGGCGGGATCGCCCATGACTTCAATAACCTCCTGGGCGGTATCAGCGGCGCGCTCGAAATCATCGAACGACGGCTGAGCACCGGCCGAACCGATGGTATCGACCGCTTTATCCAGGGGGCGCAGCACTCGGCCCAGCGTGCCGCCGCCTTGACGCAGCGCCTGCTGGCATTCTCCCGTCGCCAGACACTCGATCCAAAACCTACCGACGTCAATCGGCTCGTCTTCGGGATGGAGGATCTGATACGCCGGACGGCAGGCCCAGCCATATCGGTGGAAGTCGTGGGAGCGGGGGGCTTATGGCTCGCGCTCGTGGATGCCGGTCAGCTCGAGAATGCCCTTCTCAACCTCGCCATCAACGCCCGCGATGCGATGCCCGACGGTGGACGCCTCACGATCGAGACTGCCAATAAATGGCTCGATGACCGGGGCGGGCGCGAGCGCGACCTGACGCCAGGGCAATATCTCTCGATCTGCGTAACGGACACCGGCACCGGCATTCCCGGCGAAATCGTCGACAAGATCTTCGATCCCTTCTTCACGACCAAGCCGATCGGCCAGGGGACCGGTCTTGGCCTTTCGATGATCCATGGCTTCGTCCGTCAGTCGGGCGGTCAAGTGCGCGTTTATTCGGAACCAGGCCAGGGGACTACGATGTGCCTTTACCTTCCGCGCTATACAGGCGGCCTCGAAGATGACGAGGTTTCGTTCGAGGGCCACATTCCTGCCACGGGTTCGGGCCAAACCGTCCTTGTCGTCGATGACGAACCGACGATCCGCATGTTGATCGTCGAGGTGCTCGAAGAGGCGGGATATGCAACGCTCGAGGCCGATGATGCACCCTCGGCGCTGAGAATACTCGAAAGCGGCGCGCGCATATCCTTGCTGGTTTCAGATGTAGGTTTGCCTGGAGGGATGAACGGCCGGCAGCTTGCCGATGCTGCACGCGTGTCCCGACCGGATCTGAAAGTGCTGTTCGTCACCGGCTATGCCGAGAATGCAGCTGTCGGAAACGGACTTCTTGATTCCGGAATGGAGGTGATTACCAAGCCCTTTATGGTCTCCGATCTGGCTATGAAGATTGCTGATATGCTGGAGCATTAGGTCACCGCCGCGAGGTTTCAGACAAACGCGGTAACGTCTCCTTCTGAACGCGGCTTTCTCACCCGGATATTCTCTAAGGATCAATTTAGAAATCCGTAGCCATTGAATTTTGGGCTCCAGAACTTCCTGCGATTCAACCTTCATGGCGCAATGCTGTTTGCCTCGCCTGAACTACTGCCAAATTTCAGATCAAGGACGCGGTTGAACAGGGTCAGCAACTTTCGCTCATCCTGAGGCCAGCGGACAGTGGGCAAAGATTGCAGCGCTTCGGCTATGTCCTCTTCGCTGGTTGTCCGAAGGATCACCATCGTCTGCATGGTCTCTTACTCCAGCTACCTGATCGATGACGTTATCCCGCGCTGTGGAGAGGGCCAAATTACAATCCAGAAACCCGTGCGGTCGCGCGCATTTTTCGTTGATCATCGGGATCGGCACGGACCAGATTTCGCAGCCGTTACTATGGCGCATCCATAAACCACGTGAGTCTCATCCCGGGCTTGATTCTCCAGCGGTCCCGCCGCGCCCATTCAGTTCGAGCGGACCTTTGTAATCCCTCGTGTCGCACCCTATTTAATTTGCTGGAATTGTTTGATTGTTGGGAATCGGACATGGCAAACGGATGGGCGCGCGATGGCGCCGTACAGGATCAGATCGACGATACGGTGACCGATGCTGTCTTGCGAGCCCGCGGCATGATGCCGACGGGCGAGGGTAGCGACGAATGCGACGATTGCGGCGAGGACATTCCGCAGGCGCGCCGCGCCGCCTTGCCGGGTACGCGGACCTGCGTTGCGTGCCAGGCGAAGCGGGATGCGAATATGCGCGCTGTCGGAATCAACCGGCGCGGGAGCAAGGACAGCCAGCTACGATAGACCTACGGGCGCCGTTCAAGCCCGCCGTTTCATTAGAACCCTCGGTCAGGTCGGGCAGGCTAAAGCCTTTCACTTCAGGGCATCGCATCGTTCTTCCTTGCCGATGCGGACTTGCGGCGGCGTACCGGCTTATCGGCAATTTCGATCCAGACCGGTGCGTGATCGCTGGTCTTCTCCCAGCCGCGCACGTGGCGGTCCACTTGCGCGTCCGTGAGCCGGTCGGTGAGCACCGGACTGAGCAGCAGATGATCAATCCGCAGACCGGCGTTGCGGGCGTAGGCGTTCCGAAAATAGTCCCAGAAGGTGTAGATCGTCTCGCCCGGGTGGAGCATGCGCAATGCGTCGGCCCAGCCTTGGTCGAGCAGCCGGACATAAGCCGCGCGCACCTGGGGCGCGAACAGCGCGTCGTCGAGCCAGCGCTCGGGTTTGTAGACGTCGAGATCGGTCGGCATGACGTTGAAATCCCCGGCGAGCATCACCGGCAGGCCGGTTCCAAGCAGCCCCGCGGCATGCGCGATCAGGCGCTCGAACCAGCGCAGCTTATAGTCGAACTTCGGACCCGGCCGCGGATTGCCATTGGGTAGATAGAGGCCGCCGATCAGGATTCCGTTGACCGCCGCCTCGATATAGCGGCTGTGGCTGTCGTCGGGATCGCCGGGCAAACCCCGGCGTGTTTCATGGATTTCGCCGACACGGCTGAGGATGGCGACGCCGTTCCAGCTCTTCTGGCCGTGCCAGATCGCGTCGTATCCCAGATCGCGGATCGCGCTGAGCGGAAACTTCTCTTGCGGCGCCTTCAGTTCCTGGAGAATGACGATGTCGGGCTGGCGTTCGGCCAGCCAACGCAGCAGCACCGGCAGGCGGCCATTGACCCCATTCACATTGTAGGTCGCGATGATCACAGGTCGGGGAGGATCTGATCGGCGCGCCCCCAACGGGCGAGGTTCTTCGACGCCGCGCGCTTCACCATCTCTGCCCCATCGCCGATATGCCAGCGCGATGGCTTGTCGAGATCGCGCAGTTCCTCCCAGGTTAGCGGCACCGCGATCGGCGCATATTCGCGGGTCCGCGCGCTGTAAGGCATGACTGCGGTCGCGCCGCGCTGGTTGCGCAGATAGTCGATGAAGATCCTGCCCGTTCTCTTCGCTTTGGCCAGCGCCGCAGTGAAGCGGGCCGGCTCGGCCTGCGCGAGCGCCAGGGCAAAGCGATGCGCGAAGTCCTTCACTACCGGCCATTCGGCCGTGGGTGTGAGCGGCGCGATGACATGTACACCCTTACCGCCGGTGACCATCGGGAAAGTCGTGAGGCCCATCTGAGCGAGCACATCCTGGACATGGAAGGCGGCCGAGACGACATCCTGAAAATCCAGTCCCTCGTCGGGGTCGAGATCGAAGACCAGGCGATCGGCCTTCTCGATGTCCTCGATCCGCGCGCCCCAGCCGTGAAACTCGATCGTGCCCATCTGGACGCAGGTGAGCAGCCCTGCAGGCGTATCGACGAACAGATAGGGCTCGTCATGGCCGTCCTTCTCGCGAATGCCGACCTGCTTGACGTCGTCCCCGAAGCTCCCGGCATCATGCTTCTGGAAGAAGCATTTCTTCGATCGGCCCTGGGGGCAGCGCACGAGGCTGATCGGCCGGCTGCCGGCCCAAGGGAGCATGATCGGCGCGACCATCTCATAATAATCGGCGAGCTGGCCCTTGGTGAGCTTGCCTTCGGGGAAGATTACCCGCTCGCGGTTGCTGATCCTGACGCTGGTGCGTGCCGGCGTGAAGGCGGCCGCGACCGGTGTTTCGGTTTCGATCACGACGGCTTCCGGCTTCTTGTCCTCGCGCAGGCCAAGATAGCTCGGATGACGCAGGACGCCTTCGTCGGTGAACTCGACAAAGGCGATCTCGGCCACGAGCCGGGGCTCGATCCAGTGGGCGCCGCGAACGGCGGCACGTGGCGCTTCGACGGTCGGGGCTTTGCGTTCGAGCGGCGCCATGATCTCCATCAGCCGATCGATCTCATCGGCGGTGAAGCCGGTGCCGGCCTTGCCGGCGTAGCGCAACTTGCCATTCTCGTTGACGCCGAGCAGGAGTGAGCGGAACCCGCGCTGCTTGTCCGAAGGCGTCCAGCCGACAATGACGAACTCCTGCCGGCGGATGCATTTGGTCTTGAGCCATGTGCCCGAGCGCGAGCCACTGTAACGCGCGTCTGCGCGCTTCGAGATCACCCCTTCGAGGCCGGCGCCGCAGAAACTGGCAAGCAGCTTCTCGCCATTGCCGACGATATGATCGGAATAGCGGATACGTCCCTTGGCCTCGCCGATCAGTGCGGCCAGCTTCTCCTTACGCTCGATCAGCGGCAACCGGGTCAGATTCTCTCCGTCCAGTTCGAGCAGGTCGAAGGCGAAATAGTCGATCGTCTCGGGGTTGCTTTTGAGCGCAACCTGCAACGCCTGGAAGCTGGTACGACCATCGGGGAGGGTTACGACTGCCTCGCCGTCGATCAGCGCGCTGCCGACGTTCAGCTTGAGAGCCTCGGCGATCAGCCCGGCGAACCGGTCGGACCAGTCGAGCCCCGAGCGCGTATAGGCACGCCCTTCGCCGCCACCGATCGCGATGAGGGTTCGATAACCGTCATATTTGAGTTCGTGGAGCCAGCGGTCTCCAGGCGGGACATGATCGACGAGTGCGGCTAGCTGCACGGGCTGAAAGGGCGGTAGCACACCGGGTCTCTTGCGGCGGGATGTCGGCGCGGCGGGGGGCACCTTTTTTGCAGCGGTCGCCCTTCGTGATGTTTTTGCACCCGCCTTGCGCTTGGGCGACGCCTTGCCTGCGGCGATCTCCTCCATAGTACGCCCCGTATCTACACTGGTGAGATGGCTGCCGACGAGGTCGTCCGAGCCGCCGGCGAATTCATCCTGCACCTTGCGCAGGATCCAGTTCTCGCCCTTTTCCTTGCCGCGCGGCTTCAGGCGAAAGAGAATCCACTCACCCTGCATCCGCCGGCCGTGAAGAATGAAGTGGAGGTGACCTTCGGGCAGCGTCTGGCGAGGATCCTTGCCGGGGATCGATTCCCAGGTGCCATTGTCCCACAGCATCACCGTGCCGCCGCCATATTCGCCTTTGGGGATCGTGCCTTCGAACCGGGCATAGTCGAGCGGGTGGTCCTCGGTGCGGACCGCGAGGCGCTTGTCGTCGGGATTGCTGCTCGGCCCGCGCGTGACCGCCCAGCTCACCAGCGTGCCGTCCAGTTCGAGGCGGAAATCATAGTGGAGGCGCGACGCCGCATGCTTCTGGACGACAAAGCCGTTGCCGGTGGTCGGCTCGGTTGCGCCCGACGGTTCGGCCGTACGGTCAAAGTCGCGCTTCTCGCGATATTTTGCGAGGCGCTCGTCCGCCGAAGTGATGTTCGCTCTCGAGGCTTGTGCCATATCGATTTCCGATCAGCCTGTTAATTCGTGCGGTGGCGAACTCGTTCCCCACTCGCCCCTTCGCCGATCGTGCGGACGAAGCGATAGCTTGCCTGTTCGAACTTCAGCGAGCGGAAGAAATTATGGCTGTTGTCGATCGTGATGTCGCTCATCGCCTCGATTTGACGGCAGCCGGCCTTGACCAGCGCGGTCTCGGCGGCCGCCAGCATCGCCGTTCCGATGCCTCGACGACGATGGCTCTTGTCGACTATGAGCACTGTCACGCGCCCGATCGGGCCGCGATGGATAGTCCCTACAACCGCCCATCCGCAGCAGCCGACGATATCGCCCAGCTCGGCGACTACCATTCCGGCCTTCGCCTTTCGGCCGGCTGCGAGATTGTCGGCGACCTGCGTGCTATCGAGCGATACACCGCTGAGCAGGGCGAAAAGCGCCGCCAGGGAACCGGCATCGTTCGCTGTGGCCGCGCGAATACGCAGCTCCGGTTCGGGTGCGGGCATAGGCTCGGGATCGGGCTGGGGCGCTGGCTCAGCTTTTGGGACGAGCCGGAGTGAAGGCTTTGAACGCGCCTTCTTGGAAGGTTTCCGTGCCGGACCTGGCTCTTCTCGTCTATGCGGCGCCGGACGATCTCGTAACACCGGTTTTGCCCGGCGGCGGATGGGTTCCTCGTCCTCCTCGGGCTTGGGCGGGCGGGGTTTCTCTCTGGGGGCAGGTCGATCGGGAGTCGCGTCGGCCGACTGCTTCCATGTGCTTTGCTCGCTGCTTCGCAGATAGTCCTGGATGTCGTCGGCGCTCGCGGTCAGGCCATCGTCGCCGATACCGAGCAGCGCCTTGCCACCCGCATCGGTCAGGCCATATTTCCCGAAGTCGCCGGTGCCGGGCTTGCGTCGCCGCGACTTGACCAGCCTCAGCCCCCGGTGCTGCGCCATCTCGCGGAGCTCGTCGTCGCTGACCTCTGCCATCTTACGACGAGCCTGCGATGCCAGTATTTGTCAGTGCGGCAGGGGCGCCTCGGCGTCTTATGGGTTCCAGATGGCGCGACGCCCGGAACGGCACCCGGTGATGCGCGGTTCTCCAGATATGCGCGCGCATCCCTTCTCCCAATCCTCGATGATCAGCCGCATCGGCTTCGACGACGATGCCGGCATCCTGTCGATCTCGTTTCGCGATACTGGCACATATCTCTATTACGACGTGCCGGCCGAGACCTTCGAGGCCTTCTGCCATGCGGCTTCTGCCGGAAGCTTCTTCAATGAGCTGATCAAGGACCGTTTTCGCTACGCACGCGATCCCGAACGACGGCGCTTCGGGCCGAACGCCTGATCGCTCAGGCTTCGCCAAGGGCACGGTAAACCGACATCAGATGCCGAGAAGCGATGGCCCGCGCGCGCGGCGACCTGATCGTCTCCTCATTGGTCTCATGAAGCATGGTGAGCATGTCGAGCACTTCCTGGCGGGGCGTGCCCGTTTCTCGCAAGTGCGTGCCGATCAACGTCAACAGATTGGCCCACAGCGTGATGGCGCCTTCGGCAAATGCTGCATCGTCGTCGACGGTCGCCGCTACCGGGTCGGATCTGTCCGCCACGGATCAGGCCCGCTTGCGCGCAGCCGGTTTCGTGGCTGGCTTGGCCGCAGCCTTCTTGGCGGCCGGTTTCGCGGCAGCCTTGCTGGTCTTCTTTGCCGTCGCCTTGGACGAGCCGCCACCCGATGAGCCGAGCGAGTTCTTGAGGGCGGCCATCAGGTCGACGACGTTGGAACCACGCGAATCGCTGCCCTTGTCATCGCTCTCGATGTTAAGCGTCTTGCCCTTCTTCTTGCGCTCGATCAGCTCCTTGAGCGCGTCGGCATAGCGATCGTGAAACTCCCTCGCATCGAACTTGCCGGTCTTCTTGTCGATCAAGGTGGTGGCGAGGTCGAGCAATTCCTCGTCCGGATCGGTATCACCGATCTCGCGGAAATAGCTCGTCGCCTTGTTTACCTCGTCGGCGTATCGCAGTGTCTCCATCACCATGCCGCGCCCGCAAGCCTTTATGCTGACGACATATTCCCGTCCGCGCATCGCAAGCTGGCCGAGGCCGATCTTGCGGGTGCGGCGGAGTGCCTCGCGCAGGACGATGAAAGCCTCCTCGGCGAGATCGTCGGCCGGCACGACATAATAGGGCTTCTCGAAATAGATCGCGTCGATGTCATGGCTATCGACGAACTGGGTCAACTCGAGCGTTTTCTTGCTCTCCAGTTTGACCCCCTCGATCTCGTCGTCGTCGAGCAGGACATACTCGCCCTTGGCATATTCGAAGCCCTTGACGATCTCATCGACGTCGACAGGGCCGATCCCCGGCACGATCTTTTCATACTTGATCCGTTGGCCCGATGGCTCATGGATCTGGTTGAACGCGATCGTGGCGCCGCTCCTCGTCGCCGAATAGATTTCAACGGGGATGGAGACCAGCGCCAGTCGGATCTGACCTTTCCAATAGGGACGTGCAGCCATCGATCCTCTCCTTCGCAGATTCTCCTAATCCCTAATGCCTTCGGCTCGTTCCCGCGCAATCTGCATCGCCGCGCAATCTACGTACACCAGGCAAAGGTGTCGATGACGGGTGCATGAGGCTGTCGCTAGCCCGCGATCAGCGGCTCGCTGGTCGGGATAAGGAACGGCATCAGCAAACTTTGCTTCCCCTATGGTTGGGTGCTAGAAGGCGAGGGCGCTGCGAGAAGGGCGGGGCCGGGACTGCTAATCCCGCAAATGGCCAAGGAAACTCGGGAAACTCTGTTTTCCGGGATGCCGCCGTGCATGTCCAAACCTTCGGGTGAAAGACGGCGGCGCATGTCATTTGCGTGTTAGCAGTCCCGGCGGCTCCCGCGTCCAGCGCGCGGGAGTTCGGGATCGTCACCGCATCCGCCTCGGTACTTCCGCCTCATCCGCCATGGATGCGGGATGGGGGTTTTCATGCACGAAAGCCGTGGAGACGATGTACCTTCTCTGTCGGGCCGTACGGGTGGTCGCAGCACCGTCGATGAATTCGAAAAGCTGCGACAGCGCGTTCCGCCGCGCGTCATGCATCTATGTCCTCACGACCGGATAGCGATCGAGCGCACGACCCGGATATTATGTGCCTGTCTCGATGACGGGCAGGAACGTGCGTTCGGGTACGGCTCGCTCTTCTGGCTCATGCTCGTGGGCGACAACGCCGACCCGCAAAAGATCGACAAGCACCGACGTGAACTTTCCGAATTCGAACTCTGGGCATTCGTCGATCCCGCGTTCAATAAGGGAAGGGCACGCCATGTGGATGAGGCCCGACATATCATTAAAGCGGAAGTGGATCACCTGGCGACGATCATGTTGTCCATCTTCACTATCGATGAGCCCAAACGGTTCCGCGTTGAAGGCAACCAATACCTGACGGATCGCTATGAAGCGGGCATCGTTCTCTACGACCGCGCAATGGATGGACCGCGGGAGCCCAAGGCGCAGGCGCGTTTTGACAGGATTACGGCTGCTGCCATGAGACTGCCCGAACCGCTGCGTTCTGCCTTCGCCTGGTACCGGCGCCATGGGCAGGGTATGGTCAAGGGACTGGCGAAGTGCACGCGCAGCTCAGCTAAAGAAGAGATGCACCTCGCTCAGGCCTTTGGGAAATTGCTCGGGTGCATCGGGGAGGATGCCCTCCCGCATTCGCTTCGTCCCGGAACGCGCAATCACCCGTCCCATAACCTCAACCTCTATCACCGTCCCAAGGACTTCGACCGGATGCTGGCGGTGTCTCATTACCGTCGCGCCCTGCATTTCCTGGAGACCGCGAAGGAGACCCTGCTGAAAGACCGGCTCGATGTCCTCGTCCACCATGCCGCCTATGCTACCGAGTTTGGGCTCAAGGCGATCCTTTTGAAGGCAGGCTACGACGACCACTCGATCCGCTGGCAAATCGGCCTCGATCTCGAGCATGCCTTGCTGGACGCGGTGGGGAACGGGTTGCGCGAGCCCTCGCCCGATCTGATGCGGTTGATTGTCCCGCTCTCTCGCTATCACAGTCAGGGCAGAACCCCGGAACAGGCGCGGGTCGTAGAGGCGGCCATGCCGCCTGACGAGGTTGTGGCAACGGTATGCGCGTTAATTCGGTCCGTAGGGTCGGTGACAGGCTATGAAGGGTTACCCGCCGATACCGGTTGAGGAAGCGTTGTGCGAAAGGAAAAGTTCCGGAATGGACCGCGCGCTGCACTGCGTTGAAATGCACCGCCCAAGGCCCTGAATTACCGAGTGCAGGAAGGGCTCCTCGACGGGAGAACCCTGCTGGCAACTTCGTGGCATGTCGCAAGCCGTAACCGGCGGTGATGAAAAACGGCAATGCATGTCGCGCATGCCGCTCTCGTCCGCATGCGCATGTGGCAAGCGCGAGATCGTCACGATAGGAGTGTCCTGCAGGAGGGCGCTACCGATTGATGCCTCAGTTCAAGGATATATTCCGATTCAACACGCATGGTGCTTTGTTGGCGATGCCAGGGTTCGCCTTCTTGCTTGTGGGCGGTGTGAGCGCCGGCACTGCTATGCCGGCCTCCATCGCAGCGGCTGCGGCTTTCTCGGTCGGCTTCGGGGCGACCAAGCGGGTGATCCATAATCGATGGGCGGCGATGACGCTGGCGGGGGTCGGCATGACACTTGTCGCCTTCATCGGCACGATCCTTGGCAACGATCCATATATGGCACTGGCGGCGACGGCCCTGATGGGAGGCCTTTGCGGTGCGTTGATCAGCCGCGACATCGATTTGTGGTGGGTCTGGCTCCAGATCATCATCGCCTTTTTGCTGGCGCTGCATTTCCCCGGAAACGCGCTCGATGGGCTGCACCGGGCAGTCCTGGTGGCAGGTGGGTCTGCGATCCAGATCGCAGCGGTCGGATTGATGGTGGGAGTGATTCGGCTTTCGCCGAGTTCCTGGAAGCACCGTCAGCGCAGCCGACGCGCCACTAGGACGGAACACCGACCTGCGGGCTCGCACAAGGGGTACTACCCGCCGCTCATTCAGGCCGATCCACATCCGCCCCGGAAAAGTTGTGCGTCTTCGTGCCTGTGTAGATTGGCTCAGAGTGTGCGTCAGCGTGATCGCTTTGCCTGGTGTTGCGCTGCCGTGCCAGGCGGTGAGCATCACTTCCTTCTGAAACGGGTTTGCAGGGAGCCAAGGCGGAGAGAATCCGTGAATAACGCCGATCTTATCAAGTCGCTACGCGCTAGGGCCGCAAGCGTTCGGCATAGACAATGCCGTCGATTACTCGTGGATGAAACTGTCGATAACCTGGGGGCATGGGGTCGATAAACTCGGGATAATGAGCAGCATCAGTCGCAGGCCACCGGACGGCGACATCGTCCAGCGTCTTTCCTCGCTGCATGATGTCGCCGCCATGGCGATCATTATCCTGAAGCAGGCTGTAGCGCTGCATCGGTCGGGGAAACTGACGGACCCGTTTACTGCAATCGTCCTTCGGTGCCCCACCAATGCGGAAGATCATATGAGCGTCTGCACCACTGAGTTCACGCTCCGCGAGGCATGGTTCGCCGACCATGCGCGCGCATGCCGCACAAGTTCCCTGAGCAATGTCATGACTTTTCGCTACGCGGTAGCGGGGCGAAACGCGCTAGGGGCTGCTGTCGGGCACGGTCCGGGTGCTATCCGATGTGCCGCGACCTCGAAGCCGCAATCTAGGACTTCGAAAAAGTCTGTGGCACTGCCGCGTATATCGTTGCCGAGTTTCCAAATCGATGGATAGCACAATATCGATCTGCAAAGGTGTTCATGGCCATCGTAACACAATGCATGGAAAGCTTCACTTTACAAAAATCGATCAGAGCTGGTTGGCATATGATGCCCTGCTTGCTAATCCGATCCGTGACTTGCGGGCGGCGTATTGACTAGGCGCTGAACCAGACAAGTTTTTGCCATCATCGTGGCGTCAGAAAAGGACAGCTTAGCAATGATTGACACAGCGGAAGACCATAGCCTGCTTACTACGCTGACGGCCGACATCGTTTCAGCGCATGTCGCGAACAACAGCGTGGCGGTTCCCGATGTGTCGGCCCTGATCGGCAACGTCTATGCAGCCCTGGCAGGACTCGGCAAAGTAACCGCACCGGCTGCGCCGCCTTGCGAACCCGCAGTCTCAATTCGTGCTTCGGTCAAGCCGGACTACCTCGTGTGCCTTGAGGATGGCAAGAAGCTCAAAATGCTCAAGCGCCACCTGATGACACACTATCAAATGACGCCGGAGGATTACCGCACCAAGTGGCACTTGCCTGCTACCTATCCGATGGTTGCACCCGCCTATGCCGAAAAACGGCGCACGCTCGCCAAGCAGATCGGTCTCGGCCGCAAGCGCAAGGCTGCATCCAGCGTGACCGATGAGCCGCAAGCCGACCCTGTTGTCTTCAAACGGCGCGATCAACGCAAGAAAACCGATACACCGGCTGACGCGCAGTAGAATAGGGTGGACAATCAACTACGCGATTGGCCGGAGTTGCTAAAGCTCCGCCCCGGTCACTTGCTGACGAGTACACCTATAAATCACCCCAAATTGCTCAACTTCCCGCTCCCCGAACCGTGCGGCCCAGGTCATCCGGGCTTGTGATCCCCAACTGCGGTTAAGCCACAGTCCGATGAGGGTGCAGACGACGCCGGAAACGAGGTAGGCTCCCACGGCAGTAAACCGAAGTGGCTGGCAAGAACAGCGCAGCTAGCGGCGCAAAAACTGGCACCGATAAACCACGAAGCAGTCGCTGTCGTGCCTGCGCCGGTGTAACGACGCTTGAAAAAACAATCGGATTATTTGGTCATCCTGTTGGTACCGGCATCAAGCATCTGCAGTGCTCGGCGAAGCGGCTGTGCCGGAAATGCCTGCTTTTGCGAGATTTGGATTTTGCGCGACCTGTTGGTCGACGCCGTCCTGGGCGCCCTCTTTCGCCGCCTGCTTGACAGATTTTTCGAACATGCGCTTCAGCACCCAGCCGACCGCGAAAGTCACCGTCGCGGTGACAACGGCGCGAGCTGCGGTATCCTCGAGCGAGCGAAAGAGCTGTTTGCGGCGCTGGCGTCCATTCTGACCGGCAATGAGGTCGGCTACTTTCTCTCGTTTGCGCATTCGATCACCTCCTGGTTTCGGTCGTCGTATGCGTAACGCACGAAAAGGGAGAAGGGTGGCCGAGATAAAAGAACAGCCGGCTGGCAGATGATCCGAGCGCCTTTCATGCGATACCGGTGAAAATCCCGAGGACTACAGTCCGCCCGCGAAAATGGTTCTCAGAGGCGTAGCAGGTTTTCAGCCGGCCAGCCTCGTCACTCGCCGGTCTGGGCATCTGGAGCGGCAATCTGCTTGGATACTGGTGCTTCACCTTGGCGGAAGAACAGGGAAAGCATGAGTAGGACCGCGGTCGAGAGAAATTCGCACTCCCAGTTTTCGAAGACCCTTCGGCAAGCTGTTTACAGGCGACGCCAATTGACGAGGAAGTCTGGCAAGCGGTTGAGCAGCTTTTACGGGCAGTCCGACGATCAGGTATCACGAGGCGGGATACACCTTTCCCTCTGTCGCGTTCGCCTTGATCATTCATCCCATGGAAGGAAAGATGTCATGGCACAGACCGAAATCGCCACAAACGAAACCGATCGGCTAATCGCCTCGAACAAGGTTGAGGGCACCACCGTCTACAACGCCCAGCGCGAAAAGCTCGGCTCTATCTACAATTTCATGGTCGAAAAGCGCTCGGGCAAGGTGGAATATGCTGTACTTCAGTTCGGCGGCCTGTTCGGGCTGGGGAGCGATTATTACCCGCTACCCTGGGACGTACTGACCTATGATACCGATCAGGGCGGCTATGTCGTCAATCTCGACAAGAGCGTGCTTGAAAATGCGCCCCGCTATGCAAGCGACAGCGAGCCGGCTTTCGATCGCAATTACGGGCGAGAGGTATATGGCCATTATGGCGTCGACTACCCCCACTGATCGGGCAGAAAGTGGCCGGCCCGTAGGGGCCGGCTACTTTTTCGCGCTTATGATTTGTCGCTGAGCGCCTCGCCACTTTCCTCCTCTTCCAGCAGAACGGCTGCCGATCCGGCTGCAGACAGACGAACCTGATTGCCTTCGACAGCGGCCACCAATCCTCCTGAAAAATAATGGTGGTGATCGGAGTGCGACCCGCTGTCGGCTTTCGTCATTTTGATCCGATCGCCCTCGACCTTGTCGACAGTGCCGATATGGACGCCATCTGCGCCGATGATTTCCATATGCTCCTTGATTTGGCTCAGGTCCGCCATCTTAGTTCCTTCCAGGTGAAAATTCCGTATTCGTTTGCCAGGCGGGGCTCGATTTTTCCGACGCTGGGCACTTAGGCGCGCTATGTCTCGCGGACAGCGAAACAAGCGATCTAGCCGTTCACAATGATCCCGCCATTTGGATGGAGCACCTGCCCGGACATGTAGCTGGAATCCTCACAGGCGAGGAACAGAAAGGCGGGAGCGACTTCATTGGGCTGGCCCGGCCGACCCATGGGCGTACTCTCGCCAAAATGCTCCAGCTTCTCAGGTTTTGCGCCGCCGCATGGATTGAGCGGGGTCCAGATCGGTCCCGGTGCGACCGCATTCACGCGAATGCCATCGCCGACCAGATTTTCCGACAATGACCGGGTAAAGGCCGTGATCGCACCCTTGGTCGAGCTATAGTCGAGAAGATCCTTGCTGCCCTGGTACATGGTGACGCTCGTGCAGTTGACGATCGCCGCGCCCGCCTTGAGGTGCGGGCGGGCAGCCTGCGTCAGGAAAAACATGCCAAAGATATTGGTCTGGAAGGTTCGACGTAGCTGTTCTTCGGTAATGTCTGTGATGTCATCATCAGGATGCTGCTCGCCGGCGTTGTTGACCAGAATGTCGATCCCGCCGAATGCATCGAGCGTCTTGCGCACGATCTCATCGCCAAACTCCTTCTCGCCGATATCGCCGCGGATGGTGATCGCCTTGCGTCCTTCGGCCTCGACGATCCGCTTCGTTTCGGCGGCATCGTCGTCCTCGAGCAGATAGACGATGGCGATGTCAGCGCCTTCACGGGCATAAATTGCCGCCACGGCGCGTCCGATGCCGCTGTCGGCGCCAGTAATGATTGCGACCTTGTCCTTGAGACGCTCGGCCCCCTTATAGCGAGGCTGCCACTCGGGCTTTGGCTCGAGTTTGCTTTCATGCCCGGGAAGCGCATCTTCATGGATCATCTGGGCGGTCTCGGTCATTGCGGCATCTCCTTTGGAGACAGAACCCTTTTCTCGCCGATGAGTTCTCCTGTCTGTGAACGGATGGTCGCAAGCCTGCGTCAGCCGACGCCAAAGGAGACGATCGATGCCACTCAAGGCCCTGGCTCTCAACTGCACGCTCAAGAAGGACGCGAGCGAGGCAAGCTCAACCGACGCGATGATCGCGGTGCTGAAACATGCATTTTCCGAGCGTCAGGTCACGATTACCGAGACAGTGAGGGTGGCAGCGCTCGATATCAAAGCCGGGGTGACATCCGACGAAGGGGACGGCGATGCCTGGCCTGCGCTGCGCGAGAAAATACTCGCACACGACATCCTCGTCTTCGGCGGCCCGATATGGATGGGTCAGATATCCAGCGTCGCCAAGCGCGTGCTCGAACGGATGGACGCCTTTCTCACCGAAACAGACGATCAGGGCCGCATGCCCAGCTATGGGAAAGTCGCGGTGGCGGCGATCGTTGGCAACGAGGACGGCGCGCATTTCTCATCCGCACAGCTTTTCCAGGCCCTGAACGATGTAGGCTGGACCATTCCGGCGGTCGCGGCATGTTACTGGGTCGGCGAGGCGATGGGCTCCACGGATTTCAAGGATTTGGAGACGACCCCGGACAAGGTATCGGAAACTGCTAAGATGGTGGCCGGCAACGCTGCGCATCTGGCCGGTTTGCTGCAGAAAAGCCCTTATCCTGGCTGAGCCGACATCCTCGCTCCGATCAGCATGCAGGGAGAAAGGCTTCGTGAAAGATACAGGATGGATTGCCGCAGCGGAGTTCGTCCGGCATCCGTCAATGGTCGGCTCGGCCTTTCCCGCAAGCGCCCGAATGGTGCGCCGTATGCTGGCCCCGTTGGATTGGTCTAACATCAAGGTGCTCGTGGAATACGGGCCGGGCAGTGGCAGATCCACGTTCGAGATGCTCAGGCGCATGCGCCCTGACGCGCAGCTGATCGCGATCGAGACCAGTCAAGCGTTCGCTGCCAAGCTGCGTGAGCAGTGCGACGATCCGCGCCTCGTGGTGGTTGAAGGATCGGCGAGGGATGTCCGCCGCCATATCGGCGCGGAAGTTTCGGGCAGAGCAGATTGCATTCTCACCGGCCTGCCGTTCTCCACGCTGGGCGAAGCCGAGGCGGATATTATCATGCACGAGACCGCCCTGGCGCTGAAGCCGACTGGCGTTCTCGCGGCATATCAGACGCGCACCGCCATCCGCCGTCTCATCGAGCGCTATTTCGCGCAGCTGCGCCAAGGCTTTGAATGGTGCAACATACCGCCCTGTCATCTCTATTGGGCGGCCCGTCCGCTTAGCGACGTGGTATTGGATCGCGATCTATCCGCATGGCAGACTTGGTGATGACCGACATCCGGCTTTACATCACCTCCAGTCAATAGATGCCTTATTTCGTCATGCTTGCCGGGGCGAAGCGCGGCAAGGCGCCGCGTCTGTGTAAGGCCGCCGCCGAGGGACTTGGGTTCCGGCAAATGTTCGAGCTTGATCGCGCGGCCAGCGAACGTGCCTGCCTGCGTCATCCTTGACGGCCGGGAGATTGCCAGGAGCAAGCCTGGTCGCCGCCATAGAATGTTTAGGGCAGGTCAGTCGAAGCGCGCTTCGATCTGGCGAAGATCGCGCCAAAGCGCGATTTTTGACCACCAGGAAATTGCGGCGAGCCGATCGACACAGATCGGGACGAATTGGCTGCTGCCGCGTTCAAGGGATTGGCGGGCGGAACCGACAAGGAGACGGAGCATGCCTCGTGGCGACAAGTCGAGCTATACGGACAAGCAGAAGCGCAAGGCCGAGCATATCGAAGAGGGTTATGAGGACCGAGGTGTAGGCAAGGAGGAAGCAGAGAGGCGCGCCTGGGCGACGGTTAACAAGGAGTCCGGAGGCGGAAAGAAATCTGGCTCTGGCCGCGGCAAGAAAGAAAACCACGACAGTTCGCGCAAAGGTGGCCGCAAGGGCGGATCGAGCCAGAGCGCGGAAAAGCGCTCGGAGGCCGCCAAAAAGGGCTGGGAAACCCGCCGACGCAAGGGAAATGCCTGATATCGACCCACAAGATGATGGCGCTGCACACGAATGTGAGTGGCGTGCATGACGCTGGGGGTGTCCTGGTAACGCACTGCAAATCTGGATAGGCGTGTATGACGGAATGGATCACAGACATTGTCGAGAGGATGGGGTACTGGGCCATCGGCCTGCTCATGCTGCTTGAAAATGTCTTTCCTCCCATACCCTCTGAAGTGATCATGCCCCTGGCCGGCTACACTGCCGCCGACGGCGGCCTCAACATCATACTTGTCATCATATGCGGCACGATAGGGACGGTCACTGGCGCCGCCTTCTGGTGGTGGCTGGCAGGAAAATGTGGTGAACGGCGATTGAAAAAGCTGGCTGACCGCCACGGACGCTGGCTTACCTTGTCGGCTAACGAAATCGACCACGTTGATGCTTGGTTTGATCGGCACGGTTCCTGGGCCATTCCCGTCGCTCACATCATTCCTGGTCTGCGCACGCTGATCTCGATTCCGGCTGGCGTGTTCGGCACTCCTTTTCCAAGGTTTCTCATCTTGACCACGCTGGGATCGGCTGTGTGGAACAGCCTTCTTGCAGGAGCCGGATACTTCCTCGGCCGACAATTTTCGGCCGTCGATCGTTATCTTGGGCCTGCTGGCCTCACGATCATGGCAGCAGTGCTGCTGTACTACGTTTATCGCGTCATCACCTTTAAGCCGAGTGTCGAAAATGCTTGAGGACGATCTCTCCGTCACCCTCATGAGGCTCGGGCTCGCGACGCTTCTGGGCCTCGTGCTGGGGTTCGAACGCGAACGCCACGGCCATGATGCAGGCCTGCGAACACATGGTCTAGGTCACATACCCATAAACAGGATTCCCAAAGCGTCAGCGATCTGATTCATTCTCC
>NZ_BLJH01000048.1:0-21159 GCF_009811895.1 Novosphingobium sp. TCA1
CGCAAGGACGGCGTGAATCATAACATGCTGGTATTGCTCAACAACTTTTGGATCGGGCTCTCACACGTTGAGGAACTTGCCGCTGCACTGAGCGGGACGGCTAATGGCATTGCACATAGTGAGGGCGGCCCCATCGCGGAGCCGCTGTCCCGAATTCAATGCGTTCAATTAATCAAACAAGAGATGCAGTCCGGAACCCGTCACCTTCCAGAGACCTTTGGTCGAGAGCATAAGCCTTCAACAGAATATACGCTTGAATTTGAATACGATCATCACCGTGAATCAAACGAGAAAGATGCAAGTGAAAGAATGGCCGATCAGCTTGGTTACGGGACTTGCGGAGATCTTCTACTATGAATCTTGCATTACAGACTATGCTGGCGTCGTCGTTCGGAGCGGCGGTTCAGGAGATTATCTACTGGTACAACCTGCGCCATAGTCTCAACGAGCAGAAATATAGAGAGTTGATTGGCTCAGTAGGGTACTGGTTTGCTCTGTCCGCGATGGTGCTTGGGACCGGCCTTGCAGCCTATTTCTGGTTCGCTGGCGACAAGTGGCCGACTTCAAAGGAAGCAATGACGTTCGGTATCGCGCTTCCTCTTCTTGTGAAGCAGATTGGAAGTGCGGCGAGCAGTGGAGTCAGGTTTGGCCCTGAAAAGCCGCTTATAAGCTATTTCCGAGGATATTAAGCAATGCTGCGGCTCACCGCGGCATTCGTTACCTTCTATCTGCTCATGAACGGACCATGCGCGGATGAGGCACAAGCGAAAAACTCCAGTACACGCGACGTGAGAGCCGAGCGTGCTGTAAAGAGCGAAAGAGAAAGAATCGAAGAACGGACCCGTAAAGAAGAGGTTCGTAAAAGCGAGCAAAACGTCTTATTGCGCCAGATTGGCATTCCGCGCTCTGCCGCGAAGGCCAGGCTGAATATATACGAATATGCGCGCCGTTTTTATTCCACCAGAGGTTTACAAGAAAATAATAAGCAATCCCCAACCTCATACTCCGTTCCCTCAGTTGGATTTCTCTACGCGATATTTGGGCGGCCAACTGTCAATCGGCCGGACGTCGCCACTGCTCTTCTTGGTCCAGCGATGGAGCCCGGCATTGCAATTCTCAGCGCTGTACCCGAGACGCCACATGAGTTCGCAAACGTATTTGGTGAGTCCGTACCGGCCTCTCGGAGCGCCTTAACATCGGTTAAAGCGGGGAACTCTGAATTGAAGCGTATTCAGGGGAAATTTTCTACTATCATCTCTCTTCACCAAGCATCTGATATAATGCGAACGACTTCGGAAGCTACGATTCTCATCGTCGGACACAATGAAGGCGGCATTTTGGTTTCGCCAACCGGAAGCAGAATTCAGTTGAGTGACATTGCGCGGTCTTGTGCCAAGTTCGGGAAGCTATGTGTTTTCCTCTCCTGTAAGGCCGCAAAGCACGTGCCGGGCGTACTCGGCCCAGAAGTCGATATCTCTCCACTTCAGGCATCACGTATAGCAGAGAAGATTGCGGCTATGCTTCGCAAGCAGCCGACCCAAGCTCTTGCGGCACTCATACCAGAACCAAAGGAAAAGCCAATCGTCTACAGCGATCCTTGGAGAGTAGTTGAAAACGTTGATCTGATAATAAAAAAAGAGACCATTGGGCGGGCTAGAGTGGCGTATATCGGATCCTCGATTGGAAGCGTATTTATAGTGACGCTTGTTCTTGTTGAGTTTAGCAGTGAATGTGATGACAGCAAAAAGGAATGTCACCGCTAGTCACAAACCCGGCCTGTTAATACGCCTGTGACATTTCCATCTTCCAAAGTCGAAATCACGATAATCCGTTGGTCTTAATACGACTTATCTTTGATAAATCCGTGACCTGTAGATGTATTGCTGGACGTTAGCATTTGTCCGGAAAGAACAGAGGTGCCCGCCATACGGCAAATTAGCGTTGGAGGAGAGAGGGCCATGAGCAGTGGGCTGAATCACGATGAAGTTCTCTATATACAGCGTACCTGTGCAGCGTGCGGCCTCTATCAGGGGCCTATCGATGGGCTGTGGAGTTTGGCGGTAGACAGAGCTGAGGCGCATTTTTCAGGAGAAGCAGCCAAACTCAAGGCAACTCTTGGAACGTTTGATAAGCGCTCAGAAGATAACATCGCTACTCTAACCATTGCCGCACAACGGATGGCCCGAGACTTCATGAGTCTTGCACTCGAATTCCGTCACAATGTGAAAATTATTTCCGGAACACGCACCTATGCGGAACAAGACAAGCTCTATGCAATCGGCCGGACGATAGAAAAAGATCGCTCACCAGTTACAAAGGCCAAAGGAGGTCAGAGCAACCATAACTTCGGCATCGCTTGGGATGTGGGAATATTTGAAACTGACGGCAGCTACATGCGAGGCGCGAATGAGCGTGAGAATGATGCATATCGTGATCTTGCTACGTTGGCGAAGAAGCGCTTGGAAGGCCTTGAATGGGGCGGAGACTGGTCCGGTTTCAAGGACCCACCACATTATCAGGTAAAAACTGGACGATCTGTAGAGGAAGTCCGGGTTGCCTTCGAAAAGGGAAAGCCATTATTTGCGTGATCGATGATTCGCAATCTGTGCGAGAATGCTCACGCTCGGTCACGTTGACAAAAGCTGCATCAAGCAACCGAAGATCCTTCGGGCATGAGGCGCGCGGGTAGTCTTGGGCCGGCGCTGAGTCTGGATTGAAACAGGTAAGATAATCTAGGCTTTCTCCCTTTCCTCGTCGAAAGTGATGATCGCGTGAACGGCCGCAAGATGTGTGAGGCCTTGAGGAATATTGCCGAGATAGTCGCCGGTCTCGGGGTCGATCATCTCCGGGTAGACGCCGTAGCCCGCGGACAGGATACGGATCAGCCCTTCGAGTGCGGACTCTGCGGCCTCGCGTTGACCTAGCAAAACTTTGGCCTCGACCATCCAGAAGGAGCAGGCAAGGAAGCAGCCCTCTTCCTCAGCTGCCCCGCTGTAGCGGTAGTGCAGCGGCCCGCGAGCAAGTTCACGGTCTATGGCGGCCATGGTGCGCACCAGACGTTCCTGCCCGTCGAAGCGGAAGCGCACCGCCAGTGCCAATGAGGCGTCGAGACGCGTAGTGGGCGTCACCTCAAGGTTTGTGCGCCAGACAACGATTTGGCGGACATAATGAGAACACTGGCTATGCCACGAGTTTGAGGCGGGCCATGGGATCGTTGAGGGTGCGGAACTCGCCAGGGGAGAGCCGGTTTGCCCTTTGCCACAGATAGTCGCCGGTCAAACTGATATGCACCCAGCCCATCGGCGAGAGATGGGCAAGCAGCGCATCATCGAAGGTGCCGCCGGATGATTGGAGATGCTGGGCGGCCCTGTCCATATAGACGGTGTTCCAGTAAGAAATCGCCGCGATCAGCAGATTGAGGCCCGATGCCCGATATTCCTGATTCTCGATCGAGCGATCGGTGAACCGCCCCTGTCGGTTGGTGTAGATCGCGGCGGCAAGGGTATGACGTGCTTCGCCTTTATTGAGGCCGGCCTGGCAGGCGCGACGCAAGTCGGGCTGTTCAAGCCAGTCGAGCGCAAATAGCGTCCGCTCGATGCGGCCGAGTTCGGCCAGCGCAAAATCCAGCCTGTTCTGGCGCTTGTAGGCGGCCAGCTTGCGCAGGATCGCGGAGGGCGCAACGGCTCCTTCCTTAATGGAGGCGACGATCCTGACGATGTCATCCCAATCGGCTTCGATCGCCGCCGTCTTGATCGTGCGGCCCATGAGGCTTTCGATGCCTTTGTAGGTCGAAGGCGCGGCGATCGAGCCGAGTTTCCGGTCGGCGATGTCGCGCAGACGGGGCACGAACCGGAAGCCGAGAAGATGGCAAAGGGCAAAGACATGGTCCGTCGCGCCGCCGGTATCAGTGTAATGCTCATGCAGCGGTAGCGCGCCGGCGCCGAGCATCAGGCCATCCAGCACGTAGGGGGCCTCGCCGGCGGTGGCCGACATGATCCGCGATCCGAACGAGGCAAAATGATCGGACAGGTGGGAGTAGATCTTCAGGCCCGGCTCGCTGCCATATTTCGCATTGATGTCGGCCGCCGCCGATCGGTTGCGGCCCGAGCGGAAGAACTGCCCATCGGAGGATGAACTAGTGCCGGCTCCCCAATGGCGCGTGAAAGGAAGATCATGGTGCGCGGCAACGATCATCCCCAACGCGGCCTGATAGTTTTCGGGCGACAAATACCAGTTGTGGGTCCAGGCAAGCTGGGCGTAGCTCACCCCGTCGCTGGCGTTGGCCATGCGCTCTAGACCCAGATTCGATCCATCAGCGAGAATGGCGGCGAGGATCGCGTGCGGGTTGTCATGCTCCTTGCCGGACCGAAGATCGCGAAATGCGCTCAGGAACCCGGTGCGCTCGGCCACCTCGACCAGGAGTTCGGTGATCCGCACGCGCGGAAGCAAGGCGTCGAGCCTGCGATCGAGAGCCTCCGCCTCGGGTGGAGTGATCGCCGGCATGGGTTGCAGCTTGAGCCGGTCGCGTTCGAGCGCCACGCCCGCGAGCCTGTTCGCCTTGAGTTGCTTGGCGAAACGGCGCAGCCGCCAGTCGAGCGTCCTTGCCCGCTCCTCCAGATAGGCGGCCGCATCGGTCTGGAATGGCAGGCTGTCGGCCACCTTATCGGCATCGCGTCGACTCAGCAAATAGGTGTCGAAGCGGCGATAATTGCGGGTTCCTTCGACCCATATGTCGCCGGCGCGCAACCGATCGCGCAGCGTGGCCATGATGGCCGTCTCGTATCGCCGGCGATCGACCTGGCCACCTTCGGTGATGAGGCGCTTCCACTGCCGGTTGGCGAATGGGAGCGGAACGCCCTCGGGCAGGCTGCGGGCCTTGCGGGCATTGGTATCGCGGATGACCTCGATGGCCTTGACCAGTTGCGATCCGCTCCCCGATGCTTGAACGTGAATGTATCGAGGAAAGCCGGGCTGAACCGCCGCAGCGTCGCATAGCGACCAGTCGCCGCGACAAGCGCATCTTCGCCCGCCAGCTCGGCCAGCGCATCGACCTGCGATTTGGCTGCGACCAGTCTGTGCCAGCCTACCGCTTCGTCGATCAGTTCGAGCGGATTACCGCCATGTTCGACCGCCTCTCCCAGCGCGGCGATCGTCGCGCCGAACAGCCGCATAAGTTCGCCGACCGAGCGGATGCTGTCCTGATAGCGCCTTTCCCGCCCGCGCCGCGCCCGTGTGAACAGGCTTCCGACAAGCCTGTCGAACATCTGGATCGCACCATCGGCGAGCCTGGCATCGAGGTCGATGACCGCCGCGATCAGCGTCGCGCGGCGCCTGTTAAGGCTATAATCGGAGAGCAGGAACGCCGGCGCAACGCCACCTTCGCGCATGAACTGCGCGAACCGGAAGTCGGGGATTTTCGCGCCGATCGCCGGGTCGATGCCGATTCCGCGCACATAGCGTAGCCGTTCCAGCAGCCCGTTGATGTTCGCCGTGGTGGGCGCTTCCTCGAAATTGCGCAGCCAGGCCAGCGGCGTCATGCCGAAGTCGCTGTTGTTGACGATCAGATCATCGATCCGCGCCAGTTCGGCATGACCCAGGCTTTCGACAATGAGCGCCGCCGCGGCTTTGCGGGCGCGTGCCCTGCCGGCGAGGCCCGCACGTTCGAGCGTGTCTGCCGATGGAAGAATGAAGCGTTCCTGCTTCAGCCCCTCCATCAATGCGCGGACA
This sequence comes from Novosphingobium sp. TCA1, assembly GCF_009811895.1. Taxonomy (NCBI): domain Bacteria; kingdom Pseudomonadati; phylum Pseudomonadota; class Alphaproteobacteria; order Sphingomonadales; family Sphingomonadaceae; genus Novosphingobium; species Novosphingobium sp. TCA1. The sequence goes on from NZ_BLJH01000048.1 coordinate 5,728, forward strand.
ATAGGTTCGCCCCGATCGGTCCGCTCCGCAGCTCTTGCGGCGAGATCGAGCGCGAGCGGTATATCCCCTCGCCGAAAAGGGTGTAGCCCCAGATGCCGTGCCGCAATGTCGGCATGATCGTTACGTGTTTGCGCGCGCTGGCCATAGTCGGCGAACGCATCAACATCGACGAAGAGCTGGGCGGCGAGATAGTGAAGGACCGCATCGGGGACGTCGACGTCGGGCTGCAAACCGAAGCCGGGATGCCGCATAAGCGCGATCTGCGTTGCCAGACCGAGGCGGTTGGCAGGGCGATAGCGGCGACCGACCAGTTCGAGATCCTCGGCGGCAAGGGTATAGTGGCCGACGATCGCGGTTTCGTCATGGGGGATATCGAACAGGCGACGCCTTTCTTCTCCGGTCAATAATCGCCGCCGCGCCATCCTGCCTCCATCCCGAGTCGAGAGCGACAGGCTAGCGTCAATCTGGAGTATAGCCTAACCGGACGTCAGGATGCAGCGGCGGTTTCTGTCAGGATAGGGTTATGGCAAGCATTTATTGACGCATGTTCCGCCGTGTCATAGAATTCAACCTGACATTTTGACCGGAGGCGGCGATGAAAGGCCAGAGGATCGGTTACGTCCGGGTGAGCACATTCGATCAGAATGTCGATCGCCAGTTGGACGGGCAGTCGCTCGACCGGATTTTCACCGACAAGGCATCGGGCAAGGACATCAACCGCCCCGAACTCGATGCCATGCTCGCCTTCGCCCGCGAGGGTGACACCGTCGTGGTCCACAGCATGGATCGATTGGCGCGTAATCTCGACGATCTGCGCAAACTGGTTCAGTCCCTCACCAAAAGAGGCGTCCGGATCGAGTTCGTGAAGGAAAGCCTGGCCTTCTCGGGCGAGGATTCCCCGATGGCCAACCTGATGCTCTCGGTCATGGGTGCGTTCGCCGAATTCGAGCGCGCCCTGATCCGGGAGCGGCAGCGCGAAGGCATTGCGGTCGCCAGACAACGCGGTGCTTATCGCGGGCGGAAACGTTCCCTCTCCGACGAAATGGTCGCCGAGCTGCACCGCCGTGTTGATGACGGCGAGCGCAAGGCCGTCATCGCCCGTGACCTGGGGATCAGTCGCGAAACCCTCTACCAGTATCTCCGCGCTGCCACCTGAGCCGGTTTCACCCAGCCTCGCTCACCCTTAGGCTTGTCTGATTGATACGACCAATGTCACGTCTCTTGAATTGCTTGAATCATATCAATGAGGATTGGAGGTCTCCTTCGTCAAACGAATGGCAAGAGCGCGACCGATTGCCGCTGCGGCGACTGGCTGGACGGCGCTTGGCGGAAATGGTGCAACCGAACTAGCATTGATCTCGCAAAGCGCATAGGAGCCATCGCTGATGGCTTCACCAGGGCGAAATAGGAAGTCGGCGTCCCAAAGAAGCGGAAGATCGTGGTCGACGATCGACAGCAACCTTTGCATCTCTGGAATCCAGCGATCCTCCATCGCTTTCCGTAAGGCTGCGAAGCGCGTCACCTCCGGTCCGAACATGGCGCGGCCCATCGGCTGTGGGGTTGACGACGTTGTATCAATGGCCGTTGGCGTCATCAGCGCAGTGATCAGGTTGTGCCCAAAGCCAACCACTCGGTGCCCGCACACGTAGCAGCGGACCATGCCCTCGGACGACTGCGGCTGATAAGCCTGATCGATCAGCACGCCGCCGTCGTTTAGAAACGGCACCCACCTTTCCAAGCACTCGGCTAGGCTGATGCGCTCCGATTTGCTTCCTTGGCGGGCCTCTTGAACTTTCACCGACGTTTTCAAAGCCGGAGCGTTTCCCGCTTCGTCTAGTTGGACACGCCATACATTCCTGCCGCCGTTGCCGTAGTTCGGCTTCAGCACGCGCGGGCCTGCGGCAAGATGTTCGGGGAAACGAGCGCGAAGGCCTTCAGCGTCCACGTATCGATCGACATCGCTGCCCCATTCCATGGATCGCGTTGTGTAGAGCACTTCCTTGACGCCGATTTTGGCGATCACGTCAGGATGCGCGCTGACGACAACGCCGCACCCCGCGACTTCGCGCAGCATTGGATCGAGCTGCGAGCGGTCGCCTGAAATGTCCAACGGATTCACCCAGACCAGCACTGCGTCGCACGACAGCAGCTCGTCCCGAATCTCGCGAACCGCCTCGTCCCTGTACAGTACAGGCCTTGCGGTCGCCCCGAGCGCCCGCAAGGCCTGCATTATCGGCCACTGCCGGGCTTCATGAAAGCGATGCGTCCACTCGGCTGCTTGCCCACGCCAAAGAAGAGCGATGTTCGGGCCGGATGTCATTGTTGCATCTCCCCATCGGACCTGTCCCCTTTGTGGTCGCGAACTCAGGTGTCGCGCAGCAGTGGGTGTTAAGCCACGGCGGTCGGGTTCAGCCGCCGCCGCGCAAAGCCGCGGCATAGCGCCGGTCGACCACTTCCCAGTCGATGTTGCGGAAGAAGGCGTCGACATATTTGGCGGCGGCGGTGCCGTAATCCATGTGGAAACTGTGCTCGTACATATCGAGCGCGAGCAGCGGCACGCCGGCAATCGCACCGTGCATATGATCCCACGCCCAATGGTTGTGCAGCGAGCGCGTGTGGAGATTGTAGACGAGCACGCACCAGCCCGATCCGCCGGCAAGGCTCATCCCGGTACGGCGGAAGTCGGCTTCCCAGCGGTCGAACGAGCCGAACGCCGCGCCCAGCGCGTCGCGGATGGAACCGGCTGCCTGGCCGTTGCCGCCGAGCCCGTCGAAATAGACCTCATGGAGCACGACCGAGCCGGTGCGGTGCAGCTCCTCGCGCTTCAATCCGCCATAGACCACCGGCGGCAGGTCCGTGTCAGCGAGCGCGGCGGCAAGTCGTGTCTCGATCATATTCAGGGCCTTGACCGAGCCCGCATAATTGTTCTCGTGGTGCGATGTGATCAGCCTTTCGGAGAGGCCGTGAAGCCTGGCGGGATTGAACCTGAGCGGCTTGACCTGATGATTTCCGGCAAAGGCGGGGACAGCCGCCGGCGCTGCGGCCGGCGTCTGCGCAGAGGCTTCGTTGATAGTCATGGCGGCGGCTCCGATGCCAAGAGTTGCGATTGCACTGCGTCGGGAAAGATGGTCGATCGTCACGCGTCACTCCTTCAGATGATCATTACATATGCGGCCCCGAGGACCGAGCAGACGCCGAGCACCGGCAGCATGCCGGCCTTGAACCGGAACATGGCGAGTATCGCACCCACCGCGAGCGCCAGCGCCGGCCAGTTGACGGACGTTAGGACTGGGAGATCGATGGTGCCGGCTGCGAACGGCACTTCGCGGACTTGCTCGAACAGAGTGTGGATACCAAACCAGACCGCCAGATTGAGGATCACGCCGACCACTGCGGCGGTGATCGCCGAAAGCGCGGCCGACAATGCGCGGTTGCCGCGCAGCCGCTCGATGAATGGCGCGCCGGCGAAGATCCACAGGAAGCATGGCAGGAAGGTAACCCAGGTGGTGAGGATTGCGCCGAAGGTCGCGGCGACGAGCGGCGGCAGCCCGGTCGCTTCGCGGAAGGCCGCGAGGAAGCCGACGAACTGCGTCACCATGATCAGCGGCCCGGGCGTGGTCTCGGCCATGCCGAGCCCGTCGAGCATCTCGCCGGGCTGGAGCCAGCCATAGGTCTCGACTGCCTCCTGCGCGACATAGGCGAGCACCGCATAGGCGCCGCCGAAGGTCACCACCGCCATCTGGCTGAAGAAGGTGGCGATGCGGCTGAACACGTCGTCGGGGCCGAACGCGAACAGCAGCGCTGCGACCGGCCCGAGCCAGAGCAGCAGCAGGACGCCGGAGATGCGCAGCGACCAAGAGAGGTTCGGCCGGGCATGGTCGGGAAGGCCCTCGCCAAGAGCGGTGTCGCGGTCGTGGATTATCTCAGCGCCGGCGGGACCATGTCCGCCGCCGCCCTTGAATGCGGCGTAACCAGCGCGGCCACCGAAGAAGCCGATCAGCGCGGCGGCAAGCACGATCAGCGGGAAGGGCACGTCGAGCACGAAGATCGCGACGAACGCCAGCGCGGCAAAACCGCGCATGACGTTGTTCTTCAAGGCACGCGAACCCACCCGGACCACCGCCTGTAGCACCACCGCCAGCACGGCGGCCTTCAATCCGAAGAACAATCCCTCGACCAGCGCCACTTCGCCGAGCAGCACATAGACATAGCTGAGCCCTAAAATCGCGAGGAAGCCGGGCAGCACGAATAGCGCGCCCGCGACCAGGCCGCCCTTGGTCTTATGGAGCAACCAGCCAATATAGACAGCTAGCTGTTGCGCTTCAGGGCCGGGCAGCAGCATGCAATAGTTGAGCGCGTGGAGGAACCGCTCCTCGCCGATCCAGCGCTTCTCCTCGACCAGGATGCGATGCATCACCGCTATCTGGCCCGCCGGTCCGCCGAAGCTGAGCAGCGCGACCCTGATCCAGACGCGCACCGCCTCGCCAAAGCTGATGCCGTGCTCGTGCAGCGTCTCGACTGCGATTTCAGCGCGTGCGCTGGCCTCCATCTTTAGTCCTCTTTTCGCCGGGTGAAGTGAGCATAGAATCCGTCGAGCGCGGTCGATCCGCGCGCGATCCGCTCCTCGTCGTCGTCGGTGCCGGCACAGATGCCGGCGATAAGCGCGCTCACTCCCGGAGTTTCCGGGCGCTCGAACCGAGCATCGGCAATATCAAGGTCGTGAACAATTTCGCCGAGCGCCCGCAGCGCGGGGTCGGTCTCGAGACCGGTGAGGAACACCAAGGTCTCGAAGGAGCAGCGGTCGCCTTCGTGGGTGAACTCAGCGTCCGCCATGTCGAACCTCAGTTCGTCAGGCTCCGGCACATATCCTTTGCCCTCGACGAACTTGAAGCTCGCCTCGGGGTCGATGAAGCGGCGAATGAGCCAGGCGGACGCGATGCGATCGACATGGACATGGCGGCGCGTCACCCAAACGCGGCGCTTTAGCTCCGCCGGGGTCAGCTCGGGCGCACCGGGGCCGCTCACATCGGGATGTTGGTGAGAGCGGCGGTCCGCCTCGGTGATGGCGGCCTGTGCCGCCTGCCGACCATGCGCACCGAAAAAGTCGATCGCGGCGACCTCGTTCAGGCGTTTGCGCAGGCGGCCCACATCCGCCGCCGCGACATACTCGCCCTCACACAGCGCGCGCGCCTCGCGTGCCAACTCCTCATAGTCGGCGTCACGCGCAGCGTCGAACACTCCGCGCAGCTCCGCATCGCCCATGCCGCCGACAAGGCGCGCTTCGAGGATCAGCGCCTCGCCGCCATTTTCGGTGATCTCGCGATGCAGTTCTTCGAACAGCGCGCGCGTGTCCTCGCGATTGGGGAGCGCATGGACGGCGTTCTTGAGCGGCGCGGCCCCGATCGCCTGCAAACGCCGCCAGACCTTCACCCGCAAATAGGCAGGCTTAGCCGGAAGCTGCGGGATCAGGAGCAACCAAGGGGAAGCTTGTGTGTTTGTCATAGTTGTATCGTCACTAGCCTACAAGTGTAAGGGTTGCATCACAAGCCTCATGAACATAGGACTGCTTATCCCGAAGAAAGAAACCGGAGCGCAATGTCGCGGCTCGCCGGCGGCGCGCTCGCATGACGTGAGGCTTTCCGTGTCGAGTGCGCTGATGAAGGATCAATTATGCTGAAAAAGACCATCGCCTTGGGATTCGCCAGCCTCCTGCTGGCAAGCCCGGCATGGGCAGCGCCGGACTGGTCGGCTGTCGACCGGGCGATAGGACGAGCGGGGGCCGAACAGCCGGGGGGCGTTCACCGCTACAGCTTCCCGCGTTCGGACCTGAGCGTCACGCTGGATGGGGTGACGATCAAGCCCTCCCTCGCGCTCGGCTCTTGGGCGGCGTTTCAGCCGATGGGCGACGAGGCGATGGTGATGGGCGATCTCGTGCTGACCCACGACGAGGTGAACCCCGTTTTGAGCCGCCTGCTCGCAAGCGGTTTTACGATCACCGCGCTCCACAATCACCTGCTCCGCTCTTCGCCTGCGACCATGTACATGCACATTGCCGGCCACGGCGACCCGGTGAAGCTCGCGGCCGCGCTCCGGCAAGCGCTATCAGCCAGTCGGACCCCGCTCGCCGCGCCGCAATCGCCTTCGGCCAGCGCAGCCGCATCGCGGCTCGACCTCGATGTGGCCGCGCTCAACCGGTTGATGGGCGGTGAGGGCAAGACGGCCGGTGGCATCCTCCAATACAGCTTTCCGCGCGCCGAGCGGCTGATGGACGGCGATATGGAGACTCCGCCGACGATGGGCACGGCGACCGCGATCAACTTTCAGCCAACCGGGGACGGCCGAGCCGCCATCACCGGCGATTTCGTACTTGTCGCAAACGAGGTCGATCCGGTCCTGCGCGTGCTGCGGACGAACGGGATCGAGGTCACGGCGCTGCATAATCATATGCTAAACGACGAGCCGCGGCTGTTCTTCATGCACTTCTGGGCCAACGACGACGCAGCCAAGCTCGCCCGTGGGCTGCGCGCGGCGCTCGACAGGATGAACAATCAGAGGAGTTGAACTCGGACGACGGCTCATTGGGCCGTAACCGCCGCCCGCCCGACCCCACGGCCCTTATGCAGGAAGTGGAATGGAACATGGCTAGCAAACGAACTCTCACTGTTGTCGCAGGCGTGGGCGCGGCCGCGCTGGCGATCGCGGGCGTGGCGATCGCGCAAAACCACGAGGCGAACGAAAACCGGATAATCGGCAAGCACAGCGAACGAGACATCCCGCTTGCTCAGGTGCCCGAGGCCGCGATGAACGCGGCACGCGCGCAACTCGCGTCAATAAGCAAAGCGGAGCAAGTCACCCGAAAGGCGGACGGAAGCACGCTCTATGAAATCAAGGGCAAGAACAGCGACGGAAAGACGATCGAACTGTTCGTCACGCCCGAAGGCCAGGTGCTCGGCCGCGAATGATGGATCAGCACGGGGCGCCGGCCGTCGAGGGCCGTGCGCCCCTTCCGAAATGATACTGCGGAATAGGAGACGAAAATGCGGCCAAGGCGATGGATATTGTTATGCGCCGCTTTGGCCGCCCTGCCTGATAGTGCGATCGGCCAAACCGAACCCGCGTCGGCGACGGGCTCGGCGTTGTTCGTAAGCTGTCAAGCGAATGAGCCGCGATGCGGCGCTTACCTCCAAGGCGTGCTCGACATGATGATCGTCGCGCGAAAAGCGGAATGCCGCGCTCCACGCTATGACCGATCGGCGCTGCGCGCGGCATATTTACGCTGGGCGGAGCAGAATAGCTATTTTATGAGTGTTCATATGGTGGCCGGAGCTGAACGCTCGTTAGCGAAGGCTTGGCCATGTCAGTAGCATCGTACCCCGCGGCGTAGCCTGCCCGGCGGCTGCCTTTGAGGGCAGGCGGAGCGTCCGCCTGGCGGTGAATTCCGCCAGCTCAACGATCCCATGTCGCGCCTCAAGCTCGCTAATTAGCCGATGTTCGCATTATGTCTGCCAAATCGTTGTCTGGCGCACAAACCTTGAGGTGACGCCCGAATGGTAAGAACGACTGGGGAGGCGACGCGCCAGATCGTCGCCGATCGGATCAAGACGGGCGGATCGCTGGACAATGAAACGGGCTGCGTGTCCCCGGCTCCGGCGCCGGGGACACGCGATAAGAACCGCAGCCGCTAATTGCATCGGGAGGCAGGCAGTTGGCTATGCTGATATCAAGCGCACGTTAATCTCTACGCTCACAGTGATACAAATCCCTTGGACATCACTCCTGACAGTGCAAGGTTCGAGCGGCAATTATTCTGCCGCGAGTTCGATTGTCGCTGTCTCCACTCCCCGTACCAGCAGCTAACGCCTTGACCTGACGCACTCAACTGGCCTCGTCGGACATCAGTGATATGGGCGCGAACAACTAAATTACCGACCCGCTTATCATCGATCGCACGAGCGATCTTCGAGAGAAGCTTGTCATGGTCGAGGATAGTCGGCGACAACGGGTATGGCGAAAAGAATGCGGCCGTGTCCGAGCTGGGTGCGCGTCATGTCGCTGAGCTGCTGGCGCTGCGGATCAGGCGGCCGATGGCCGACAAAGGTCTCCGTCCCCGCCGTCACGCGCCGGGCCGATTGGCCCAGACGAGATCCAAAAAGGGAACCGTTCCGTTTCCTTATCGTTCGAGCCGTTGATCTTGGTCAATGTCTAACAAAACCAACGGAGGATTTCGATGAAGACTGCGATATTTGCCGCGCTGCTTACCCTGGCGCCAGTTCCAGTGTTGGCTCAGGCTGTTTCGCCCGCGACTTCGGGAACGATGAACAGCGCCGACATCGGCGTCTCGCCGGTCGCAAGCCAGAGTGGACCCAACTACGTGCTCGCCGCGGCCGACGCCAATCTTTACCAGATCAAGGCGGCGCAGCTCGCCGCGACGCGCGCGCAGCGTGATGACGTCAAGGCCTATGCGAAGCGCGTTCTGGCAGAGACGCAGAGTAGCCACAAAGCGCTGCTGGCGGCGTTGAAGAACGATCAGCGCACGATCAAGGCGCCGTCCTCGACCCTTTCCGCCGACCGCGCTGCCCTCCTCAAGCTGCTCCAGAAGGCGCCGAAGAGCGCTTTCGACAACCTCTATCTCACCCAGTCGGCGCAGGTTCAGCAGGCTGCGTGGGCGGTGCATAAGGGCTACGCACAGGACGGAACCGATCCGGCGCTGCAGCAAGTCGCCGGTACCGCGGTCCCGGTGCTGGAGAACGAGCTCACCACCGGCAAGTCGCTGACCCCCTCCGGGCTTGCAGGATAGGTGATACCGCCGGGCCAGGTCGACACAGCCCCCCGACCTGGTCCGGCACCTGTTTGCTGCCATTGATGCTGGGAATGTAGCCGGCGGTATTGCTCGCCTGATCCGCCCCGCATGAGATGCTGCATCGCGGTCAGCAGCCGTAACGGTCGATACGTTTGCTGCCCAGTAAGCATTCGCAAAATTGGGCCTAAGATCCTCGAAAAGCGCTTGCGCGAGAGCACGTCCCTCTTCGGTGAGCGAGCGGAGCTTCTGCCGACGATTGCGCTCCCCTACACGCCCGCAGTCCATCAGATCTAGTCCTCCCCTGATTGCGTCATCACGCAGATACCCGACAGGAGGAGGAAGAAGCGCGCCGTCACTCGGTCAGCGCCCCTCCCCGGCATGTGCACAACGGTCACAGCTGGCTCCATCCGAGTCCCAACGCCTTTTGCAGGGCGACAAATGCACGATCAAGCTCGCCAGTCGCCTCCAGCACCGACTGATCGGCAGCCAGCGCCGCGCGTTCGGCGTCGATCGAGGTGCTCAGCGGTACAGCTCCCTGCTCGTATCGCTGCCGGGCGTAGGTTGCCGATTGCCTGGCACCGTCCCGGCTTGCGATACTCGAAAACAGGTTACGGCGCTGATTACCGAAGCGGGTCAGGCTGGTTTCCGCATCCGACAGCGCGCCGAGGACTGCCTTGCGATATTGCGCTTCCGCCTCGTCGCGGTCGGCCACGGCCTGCTCGACCCGAGCACGATTACGGCCGAAGTCGAGGAAGCTCCAGCTGATCCGCGGCAGAAGAAGGCCCGCAACGCTGTCAGGTTCGATCACATCGGCAATATTGGGACCACCGAGGCCAATGATACCCATGATGCTGACTGATGGGAATTGCCGGGCGACGTTGACTCCGATCTGCGCATTCGATGCCGCCAACTGCCGCTCGGCTGCGCGAATGTCCGGTCGGCGTCGCAGCATGGCGGCCGGATCGCCGATCGCGACAGTCCCGGGGATCATCGGGATCGGCGCGGGGGTAGACAGCGCGGCGTCGTGTGCACCGGGTTCGTCGCCGGTGAGGAGGGCAAGCTGGTCGAGCGTGGTTGCGATCTGCCCTTCAAGCGGCAACAGCCCGGCCTCCGTGCGGGTCAGCTCAGTCTGGAGCCGAACCACCTCGTCGCGCGACGATGCACCGCGTTGCTCACGCTGTTGAAGCAGGGCGAGTGATCTCTGCTGAAGCTCCGCGGAGCGACGGGCCAGGATCAGGCGCTGCTGAAGTTCGCGCAGGGTCACATAATTCTGGGCGACCTCCGCCGAGAGACGAACCTGCGCATCAGCTCTATTGGCTTCGGCTGCCTGAGCCTGAGCTTCAGCACCTTCGGCGGCACGGCGTCGTCCGCCGAACAGATCGATCTCCCACGATGCATCCAGGCCGGCGTTGTAGAATTCGGCCCTGATACGATCGGATTGCTCGCCTTGCGTCGGCAGCGCGAGCGAGCCGGCGGGAAGATCGGCGACGATCGCAGTCCCTGACGCGGAGACGGTGGGAAGCTGGCTCGCGCGCTGTTCGCGCAAGCTGGCGCGCGCCTTGCGGATGCGCGCCTCGGCGATCGCCACGTCCGGATTAGAGGCAAGCGCGCGGTCGATCAGCTTCGTGAGCTGCGCGTCGCCCATGCCTTCCCACCAGCGTGCGACAGGGGTCTGCAGGGTGACCGCCTGATCCGCGCGGCGGAATGTCGATCCGGCGCGCTCGCCGCTCGCAACACCCGGCGGGCCTCCATAGTTGGGGCCGACGACGCATCCGGTCAGGAGTGCGGGGAGAATGGCCCAGCCAAGTCGCTTCATCAGTGCATCGCCATCTGCGTGTCGGAGGAGATCGGGCGGAGGAACAGCGCCAGCGGCGTGGTGATCGCGATCGCGACGCCTAGCGCGAAGAACAAGTCGTTATAGGCCATGACGGTAGACTGTTCGAGGAGTTGACCGGCGAGCTGCCGATAGGCGCCGGCTTCGCCGGACGGCATGGCCATGGCTTTAGCGAACCATTCCTGCGTGGTGGCCGCATTGGCCGACACCGTCTCACCGAGCCGGTTGAAATGGAGGAATGTCTGCCGGTCCTGGAGGGTCGCCATCAAGGCAAGGCCGATCGATCCGCCGAGGTTGCGCCCCGCGTTGAACAGCGCGGACGCATCGCCCGCGTCCTCTGGCGCCACGGCGCTGATCGCGGCCTGGTTGAGGAACATCATGGCGAAGATCTGCCCGAAGCCGCGGACGAGCTGGGAATCCGTAAGATCGCCACCGGCTGACTGTGCGGTTAGGTGCCAATCCATCGCGCAGCTGACGCCGATCAGCGTCATCCCGACAAATACCGCCAGCCGGACGTCGAGATATTTGAACGCGAGCGGCAGGAACGGCATCAGCATCAGGGCGGGGATGCCGGAGACGAAGACCACCTTGCCCGATTGCAGCGCGCTGTAATCCGCCATCGACGAGAGGAACTGCGGGATGAGGAAGGTCACCCCGTAGAGCACGACGCCGATGATGAGGCTGAGGACGAAAACGCTGCCAAACGAGCGGCTGAAGATCAGCGACAGCTTGAGCACCGGATGCGCGGAGCGGACCTGTCCGAGCGTGATCAGCGCGAAGCCGAAGACCGTTGCGAGCGCGAGCTTCACGATCATGGCAGACTCGAACCACATCTCGCGCTGCCCCTCCTCGAGCATGACGGTGAGCGCACCCAGACCGATTGCAAGCCCCGCGATCCCGAACCAGTCGGCATGGCGCAGCTGGTCGAGCCGAAGACGCTCATGCTTGAGCCCGAACAACAGGAGCAGGACGAGCCCGGCACAGACCGGCACGTTCAGGAAAAAGGCGTAGTGCCAGCTGTAATTGTCGGTGAGCCAGCCGCCGATGATCGGCCCGAGCACCGGACCGAGGATCGCGGTGCCGCCGAACGCGGCCGTGCCGATCGGCTGCTGCGACGGCGGGAGCCGCGTCGCGATGATGGTCATCGCAGTCGGGATCAGCGCACCGCCGGTGAAGCCCTGCCCTACACGACCGGCGATCATCATCGGCAACGTCGTCGAGATGCCGCAAACGATCGAGAAGCCGGTAAAGCTGACCGCTGCACCCAGAAGGAAGTTGCGCAGACCGAACAGGCGCACGAGGAAGGGGCTCAGCGGGATCATAACGATCTCCGCCACGAGATAGGAGGTCGCGACCCAGGTGCCCTCGGTTCCGCTCGCGCCGATCTCGCCCTGAATGGTGGGCAAGGCTGCATTGACGATCGAGATATCCAGCAGCGCCATGAACGACCCGATCGTGCCCGCCGCGACGGCGAGCCAGTCGCGCAGGCCGGCGCGTTCGGCCGCCATCAGCGCGCGCCCTGCGTCTCGCCGCGCTTCAGCCGCTCGGTTTCCTGCTCGATCCGTTCCCGGCTTCCCTTTGCGCCGATCGTGTCGACCGTGACCTCGACCGACAGGCCGGGCCGCAGCACCCGGCGCGCTTCCGGACCCGCCTCAATGCTGATGCGCACGGGCACTCGCTGGACGATCTTCGTGAAGTTCCCGGTAGCGTTCTCGGGCGGGATGAGCGAGAACTGCGCGCCTGTCCCTGGAGAGAAGCTGGCGACCCGGCCTCGCAGTTCGGCGCCGTCCAGCGCATCAACCTTGATGGTCACTGGCTGCCCGACGCGCATCAGAGCGACCTGCGTCTCCTTGAAATTCGCCTCGATGTAGAGCTGATCGACCGGCACCACCGACATCAGCCGGGTCGCCGGCTGGACATATTGCCCGGCCCGGACTGCCTTGTCGGCGACAACGCCGTCGATGCTGCTGCGGATCTCGACGGCGCCGAGATCCGTCGAGGCGCGCGCAAGCTGCGCCTGCGCGGTGCCGCGCTGCGCCTCCGCTTGGCCGATGCGAGCCGCTTGTGTCGCGACACTGCGACGGGCGGCGAGGTAGGCGGCGCGCTGCGCGCGCAGATCGGCGGCGGTTCGATCACGCTGAAGGACAAGGTTTGCCAGACGCTCACGCGATTCCGCCCCTGTCCGAGCGAGGGGCTCGTAGCGTCTTACCTCGTTCTCTGCCGCTGCCGCGGCAGCCTCGGCGCTCGCAACCTGGGCGGCGGCCTGAGCGACAGTGGCCCGTTGCTCGTCAAGCGTCCGGCGTGCGGTCGTGATGTTGGCGCCGGCTGCGGCGATCTGAGCTTGCGCCTGATCGACATTGGCGCGGTAGTCACGAGGATCGAGGATGGCAAGCAGCTGGCCGCGGCGGACATGCTGGTTGTCGGCGACGAGGACACGCTCGACGTAGCCGCCGACCTTCGGTGAAACGGTCACAAAGTCCGCGCGCACATAGGCGTTGTTGGTCGATTGGAGGTACTGGCCGCTTGCGCGGTAATTCATATACCAGACGATGGCCGCGATGATGCCGGCGGCAAGCGCGGCGATGAGGACGTAGCGGACTATCGGGTAGCGCTCGAGAAGCGAGGGCTTCTTCTCAGCCTGGGTCTCCGATTGCGCATCCTGCTTAGGGTCACTGCCGTTTTCTTCAGCCCGCTCGTCAGCCACTCTACAAGGGGTGACTACACGAAAGTGACGTATCTGCACGCTAAGGGCGAACAAATCCGGTACGATGCCAGCAGATGCTATTCGCAGGCTTTCCTGCCCCTTTTATGTGGTGCCGCCCTACGGGCGCCGATATGGGAGGGCGGCAATCCGATTGACCAACGATCGAGGTAGAACCCTGCTCGCCAAATATGTGAGCTGGTTGCCCATCCCCGGTATGGCGAAGGATTGCCGATAAACCAGAGCGTGGACTGCATGGGCCGCGCACCGGTCAACGTCCATCAAACCCAACCTCCCCCACTTCAAATCGCTGAGGGCAGCCATGTCTGTGTCGATTCCACCGGGTGCAAAAGATCCAACACTCACTCCCGTCCCGGCAAGCTCCACGGAAAGCGCTCGCATGAGGGTGCTCACATAGGCTTTCGACGCGCCGTAGACCGCTTGGAAGGGCACGGATGTTTCGCCCGCCAGGCTCGACACGGCGATTACTGAGGATTCAAACGGCTGCTCCCTGAAAATCGCAATCAGGCGAGCCAGCAAATCCGTGAAACCGAGTATGTTTGTTTCAATTACCTCGGCATAAGTGTCGGCACGGCCTGCATCAAATGAACCAACGCTCGTCATTCCGGCAACCAACAAAGCGGCTGTTACTTGCAATTCTGCAACCTTAGCCGCGATTTTCTCCCTGCCCTCGATTTCACGTTGATCAGCCACTATAATCTCGCACGGCACATTGAACCGCTCGTCAATTTCGGTCTGTAGCTCCCGCAAGTTGTCGAGCCTTCGTCCAACAATCAGGGGCTTGGCCTGGTACGATGCCGCCAAGCGGAGGGCGGACGCTCTGCCCAAACCGGTCGAAGCCCCTGTGACCAGCACCCACGAGTTCTTGATCGCCAGCGGTTTCACGCGTTTTCCAGAGCCTTGTATAGGGCGGTTTTGCCGATCTTGAGCCGGGCCGCCGCCTCACGAACAGTGAGGCCCGCTGCGATATGCGCCCGCGCTTTACGTAGTTTGTCGGGGGTAACGACAGGCCGGCGACCACCCTTGTTGCCCCGCTCGCGTGCGGCCTTGAGGCCGGCATGAGTGCGTTCACGGATCAGGTCACGCTCGAATTGGGCCAGCGAGCCGAAGATGTTGAACACCAGCATGCCGCCCGAAGTGGTGGTGTCGATATTCTCGGTGAGTGAGCGGAACCCGATGCCGCGCGCCGCAAGCTCGCCGACCTTCTCGATCAGGTGGCTCATCGAGCGGCCGAGGCGGTCGAGTTTCCAGACCACCAGCGTGTCGCCGGGGCGCAAATAGGCGAGCGCTTCGGTTAGGCCAGGCCGATCGGCTTTTGCCCCGGATGCGTGATCGTCGAATATACGGTCGCACCCGGCAGTGTTCAGCGCGTCAAGCTGGAGCGACAGCTTCTGGTCTGCGGTCGAGACGCGCGCATAGCCGATCAGCGCCACATGATGCCCGATCCTGTCCGTTTTCCCGTCATTATGCGATCTTGTCCGAATCGCCGTTACAGGTCCAGAGTTAACGGACATATTCCTGTTGGCCGCCAGAGGACCGTCTGACGGACACGCAAAGCGAAGGAGATGATGCTTGGCGAGACGGCGACTGGTGAGCCTGGAAATCTGGGCGAGGCATTATGGCGCGCCGCTCGATGAGCGCGAGATCGCGCGTCATTATACGCTGACCAGCGACGACCTGGAAATTGTCGGCCGCCGTCGCGGCGATGCCACCCGGCTCGGCTATGCGATGCTCATGCTATATATGAGATGGCCTGGCCGTGCGCTGGAAGCGGGCGAAGTCCCGCCCGCTCCTGTGCTCGCCTATGTGGCGCAGCAACTCGGCGTCGCGCCGGCAGCCTTCGCGGATTATGCCCATCGGGACCAGACCCGTCGCGAGGGCTCTGTTGCAAACTCTGACACGGTTTCCAAGATTGGGCTCATGTACTGTCAAGGTCAGTTGCGATGAACGATTTCAAAGGACGGCATTTTACCGGCGAGGTCATCCTATGGGCGGTGCGCTGGTATTGTCGATACGGCTCTGTTGCAAACATGGGGCACGGCCGCGCGGCGTCACCCAGTTGGGGGATTAGGCAGC
>NZ_BLJH01000049.1:0-19535 GCF_009811895.1 Novosphingobium sp. TCA1
CGCCTGAAAATGCAGCCCGATGGCCACACCCGAATTTACACCACATTGACGGACGCAACCGGCCAACAGTCGTCCCACGACCTAGTTCGTTTGCCGATGAATAACCCCATTTCTAATTTAAGATATATCGGGGTAGAGCTCAGGCTCTCTGCTCAAATGCAGCGATGATCGGACACGCGCTAGCGGCCGAGTTTGCGCATTCGCTCGCAAGTTTGGCCAGCGCGGCCCGGGCAGATTGCATCTCCGCGATTTTCGCATCGATCGCAGCGATCCTGGCTTCGGCAAGATGCCGGGCGCGCGTTCGGTCATCGACCGCGTCGAGGCCAAGCAGTTCGCCGATTTCCTCGAGCGTGAACCCGGCGGTCTGTGCGGAGCGGATGAACCGCAGACGGCGCACATCTTCGTCGCCATAGCGCCGGATACCCTCGTCCCGCGAAGGCTCGGTCAGCAACCCTCGCCGCTGGTAATAGCGCACGGTCTCGACCCCGACGCCGCCCTTTGCGGCGAGCTTGCCGATCGTCAGTGTTTCCATGCCTTGACTCCGTACTATGGTACGGCACCTATATGTGTCGGGACCGATTAATCGCAAGGCGATGAGGACCCGCAATGACCGACCAATCCCCCAAGCGCGCGACACTCTACCGCATGGTGATGCCCGAGCATGTCTGCCCCTATGGCCTGAAGGCCAAGCACTTGCTTGAGACCCAGGGATATGCGGTCGATGACCGCTGGCTCAGGACCCGCGCCGAGACCGATGTGTTCAAGGCCGAGCATGAGGTGAAGACGACGCCGCAGACCTTCATCGATGGCCGGCGGATCGGCGGCTATGACGATCTGCGCCGCTTCTTCGGCAAGTCGGTGACCGACCCTGATGCGACGAGCTACACGCCCGTGATCGCGGTATTCGCGATGACCGCACTCATGGCGCTCGCCGTCAGCCAGTCGGTCTATGGCACGCCGCTTACCATGCACGCCGGCGAATGGTTCATCTCGCTCAGCATGTGCGTGCTGGCGCTCCTCAAGCTGCAGGATGTCGAGCGCTTCTCGTCCATGTTCCTCAACTACGACCTGCTCGCGCGGCGCTGGGTGCCCTATTCCTATGTCTATCCGTTCGCCGAAGGCGCAGCAGGTGTGTTGATGACCGCCGGTGTCCTGACCTGGCTGTCGACGCCGGTGGCGCTAGTAATTGGCGGTATCGGTGCGATCTCGGTGTTCAAGGCCGTCTATATCGACAAGCGCGAGATCAAATGCGCCTGCGTCGGCGGATCGAGCAAGGTGCCGCTCGGCTTCGTCTCGCTGACCGAGAACATCATGATGGTCACGATGGCGATCTGGATGGGAGCGGGCGCGCTTGGCCTGATGCACGCCTGATCGGCGCTAGAGCGAAGCTGGCGGTGCAAGCGTGCCCAGCCACGCGACCGCCGCCAGGATCGCGAGCGCTGCCAGAAATTCCAACCAGAGGCTCGTTCGCAATCGCACCACAGCGGGATGACCGGGATCGCTGCCCAGGGCCGGTGCAAGCCGCCAGCGATGGCCGGCGGCAAGTAGCAGCATCACGGCGAACAGGCCGAGCTTGGCGAGCAGCAGGCGGCCGTAGTCGCTCGTGCCGAGCGCCAGCATCCGCTCCGGCCCGACGAGGATATATAGGTTGAGCAGGCCGCTCGCGATGAGCAGGCCGACAATGATCGTGCCCGCGCGTGCAAAGCCCGTCAGGGCTCCATGGGTGACTGCAAGCGTTTCCGGATCGCGGGCGGTGCTCATCAGCATTAGGAACGCGATCAGCGCACCGACCCAGGCCGAAGCTGCCAGCAGGTGCACGACATCGCCAACGAGCTGAGCCGTGCCGAAGGCGCCTTCGCCCGCTGCGCCATGTCCGGTCCAGGCAAGGCTCGCAATTGCGACCGCAGCCAGCACGGTCGAGCACCAGCTATTAAGCGGGGTCCAACACCTTGTAGGCACTGCGAGCAGCAGGATGCCAAGTAGAGCGAATATGCGCACGGTCCACGCCCAGCCGATGCTGGTCTGGGTCAGGATCATGGTCAGCGTCGCTCGATCGACTGCCATCACGCCGACTCCCGACATCGCAGCGACCAACAGCAGGATCGCGACCGCGCTCAACGCGATGCCGAGCACTGACAGCGCGATCACAGGCAAGCGCAGCGGCAAAGCCGTACCGCGCGCCGCCTGCGGCAGTCCGTAGATTGAGAACGCCAACAAGCCGAATAATGCGCCGAGGACGAGATACAGCCCCCAGCGCACGGCAACCAACGGCCAGTCGGGCATCACTGGACGGTGAAGGTCACGCTGCCGATCACGCGGTGGGTATCGCCCGAGACAGCGTGCCAATTGACCACATAGCTGCCTGGGCCAAGCGGGCGGCCGAACGCGATCTGCAAAGTCTTGCCGTCGGTGGCGACACTGATCTTCGCGCCGTTGATCTTCATCGGCGGATGATCCTTCATGCCGGGCATTCCCGTCATCACGACCTCGGCCCCGGACAAAGCGGGCATGAGCGTCTCGCTGAACGTCAAGGTGACCTGGCGCGGCCCGCTCACCGTCGCCGCCGCGGCGGGCGTGCTGTTCACCAGTTTGGGGTGCGCATAGGCAGTACCGGCCAGGCCAAAGGACAGCGCAGCCAGCGCGGAGAGCATCATCGTCTTATTCATTGAACCACTCCAACTCTGTTCATGCGTTCAATACGCAGTCCGCTCTGCTATCCCTCAACGACAAAATATCTGCATGCAGCTGAGGGCCGAGACGCCAGGCTGCGTATGCTGGTTAGAAGCATGGAGTGATGATGATGGATGTCGATACGGCATTACGGCGCCTGCATGACCTGCCGGTCGATCCGCGACTGGCTAGAATAGAGGTCGCCGTGTTCGCCGGGATCGCCCAGCAGGACGCACATGGCCGGCCGCTATCGGGCTCGCTGGTCGGCATCGCCGCCAGCCTCGCGCTCGTGGTCGGACTGCTCGGTTCAAGGATCCCCAGCTATACTGAACCAGCGCCTTCGATCGCCCCGTTCGGTGCACCAGCCGCGCTGGCGCCATCGACACTGCTAGGAACCGGCGAATGACCGACCGGCGCCGGCTGCTCCTGATCGCTGTGATCGCATTTCTCGCGGCGGTCGCTGGAGCCTTTATCGGCCGCGCCTTCATCGCACCATCCGCGCCGGTCGAAAGTGAGCTGCATACGCTGCTGCACCACGACCTGGATCTCGACGTTGGCCAGAAGGCCCGCATGGAAGAGATTGAACGGCGGTTTGCGCTGCGCAAGCAGGCGCTGGAGCTTGAGCTACGCGCGGACAATGCGAAGCTCGCCGACGCCATCCAGTCCGAACATGGTTATGGCCCCGCCGTCGGCGCAGCGGTCGATCGCTCGCATCAGGCGATGGGCCAGCTCCAGAAGGAGACGCTCGAGCATATATTCGCAATGCGGGCCGTGCTCAAACCCGATCAGGCGGCCAAGTTCGACGCCGCGGTCGTCAAGGCGCTGACGGCCAAGGAACGGTGAGCCTCGACCTCGCCGGCTGCTCGGACGGCGAACTGGCGGCACTCGCGGTGGGCAAGCGCCAGGCAGCCTATGCCGAACTGATGCGGCGGCATCGCGAGAGCGTGTTCCGGCTGCTGCGTGGCCTGGTCGGAGATAGCGACGCGGCCGTGGATCTGACCCAGCAGACCTTCATCGCCGCGTTCGCCGCCCTAGGGCGCTATGACGCCGAGCGTCCATTCCGCGCCTGGATCGGGCGGATCGCGGTCAACAAGGCGCGGGACTGGTCGCGGCGCCGGGCGGTGCGCCGCTTCTTCACCTTCGCACAACCGATCGAGGAAGCGCATGCCGTCGCCGACACCGCTGCTGCAAGCGACATCCAGATCGCCGACCGGCGCGAGCTGGAGCGGACCATGGCGGCAATCGCAGAACTGCCGGTCAACCTCAGGCAGGTCCTCGTCTTGCGCACGATCGAAGGCATGAGTCAGACGGAGACCGCCGAAACCCTCGGGATCGGCGACAAGGCCGTCGAAACAAGGCTCTATCGCGCCCGAAAAAAACTTGATGAGATGCTGAGGGGTTGAAGGCGTCGCTGCGTAAACCATCCATACGCACGCGACAGGGACTGCAATTTCATGGATTTCTCGACTGTCGATCGGCGCACATTGCTGCGCGGTCTCGGAATGGCCGGGGGCACTGCGGCGCTCGCGGCATGGATGCCGGCCTGGGCGCAGCCGGTATCGCAAGGCCTGCCGACCGTCTCCGGAGACGACATCACGCTGCGCATCGCCCGGCAGATGATGACGATCGACGGCCATCGCTCGCCTGCAATTGGGATTAACGGCACGGTCCCGGCGCCGCTCATCCGGCTGCGTGAAGGCCAGAAGGTGCGGCTGAACGTCATCAACGATCTGGACGAGGACAGCTCAGTCCACTGGCATGGCCTGCTGGTTCCGCCCGAGCATGACGGCGTTCCCGGGATCTCCTTTCCCGGCATCAAGCCGCGCTCCAGCTTTCTCTACGAATTCCCGGTGCGCCAGAGCGGCACCTACTGGTATCACAGCCATTCGGGCTTCCAGGAGCAGCTTGGTCTGTACGGTCCGATCGTGATCGATCCGGCGGGCGCCGATCCGGTCCAGTCCGATCGCGAGCATGTGATCGTGCTGTCCGACCACAGCCAGCTTTCGCCCGAGGCGATCTTCCGGCGGATGAAGGTCAATCCCGGCCATTTCAACTTCCAGCGCCAAACGCTGTCAGGGCTCCTTTCGGGGCGCGACCAGAAGGAGAAGGACCGCCTCGCCTGGGGCAAGATGCGGATGGACCCGGCTGATATCTCCGACGTGACCGGGGCGGCCTACACCTATCTCGTCAATGGACATGGACCGGCCGATAACTGGACGGCCTTGTTCGCCCCGGGTGAGCGTGTCCGCCTTCGTGTGATCAACGCATCATCGATGACCACCTTCAATGTGCGCATTCCCGGGCTGAAGCTGGCGATCGTCCAGGCCGATGGCCAGAATGTGATGCCGGTCGCGGTCGACGAATTTCAGATTGGAGTCGCGGAGACCTATGACCTGATCGTCACGCCGACCGAGGACAAGGCCTTCACGCTGGTCGGCGAGGCGGTCGATCGCTCTGGGATGGCACGCGCGACGCTCGCGCCGCGAGCCGGTATGGTCGCGCCGGTCCCGGCATTGCGCCAGCGCCCGCTCGCCACCATGAAGGACATGGGCATGGACATGGGCGGCGGCATGGCGCCGCGCGGCGTCGATCCCAGCGCCGAGCAGAATGCCTCGCGCACCCTCGCATCGCCGGGCAGTCCCGCTGCGGCGCCCATAGCCTTGATGGACCACGCGACCATGAAGCATGGCGCGATGGATCATTCAGCGATGCCGGGGATGGATCACAGCGGCGGCGCGATGGCCGGCCACGACATGGGCTCGATGAGCATGCGTGACTTCGGCAATGCGCCGCAGGTGAAGCGTGGACCTGGCGTGCAGACGATCTCGCCCATGCCGGTCGACCGCACCGGAGAGCCCGGCCAGGGTCTCACCGACGTCGGCCATAAGGTGCTGGTCTATCGCGACCTGATGGCACTGGAGCGCAATCCCGACGTCCGTGCGCCCTCGCGCAGCATCGACATCCACCTCACCGGCAACATGGAGCGGTTCATGTGGTCGCTCGACGGCGAGAAGATGTCGGATGTCCATGAGCCGATCCCCTTCATAGAGGGCGAGCGGGTGCGGGTGAACCTGATCAACGACAGCATGATGGCGCACCCGATCCACATCCACGGCCATTTCTTCGAACTGGTGACGGGACATGGCGACCGCGCGCCGCGTAAGCACACAGTTATCGTTCAGCCGGGCGGCATCGTCACCTGGGACTTCACTGCGGACGCGGTCGGTGACTGGGCGTTTCACTGCCATCTGCTCTATCACATGGCTGCGGGAATGATGCGCGTCGTCAGCGTCCGTCCGAAAGGAGATGCGGCATGAAGCGTCTCGCCTCGCTCCTGTCCGCCAGCGCAATGATCGCGCTCGCACTACCTGCCGACGCGCAGGATCATTCGATGCACGACATGCAGGGCATGAGGATGCCTTCTGCGAAGCCAACGGCTAAACCGAAGTCCAAGACCAAGCCGAAACCCAAGCCCGCCACCCCGGCGCCGCGTAGGAGCCAACCCGTCACAAAGCCTGCTTCCGCTGCGCCCGCAAAGCCCGCGACGGCTACCAGTGGCCACCAGGGCCATGACATGAGCGGCATGGCGATGCCGATGGGGCCGGCGCAGCCAGCGCCCGCACAGGACAATGGCGCAATGCCCGGGATGGGTATGCCGGCCGACCATGCTGGCCATGAAATGGCTGCGATGTCCTCCGGGGAACCCGTCGGCACCGATCTGCCTGCCGGTAGCGCACCAGCGCCAACCCCACCGATGGATCACTATGCCGACCTCCAGTTTCCGCCGGCCGACATGGCGCATGCCCGCGACATGATGATGCGCGAGAGTGGCGGCCAGACGATGGCGACGGTGATGTTCAACCTCGCCGAATATCAGGCGCGCAAGGGCCGCGACGGCTATCGCTGGGATGGCGAGGCCTGGCTCGGCGGCGACATCAACCGGCTGACTATCAAGTCCGAAGGCGAAGGGGTGCTGCGCCAGGGCGTCGAGGCCGCCGAAGTGCAGGCACTCTACAGCCGTGCGATCGGACCGTATTTCAATCTCCAGGCCGGCGTCCGCCACGATTTCAAGCCAAGCCCCTCGCGCACCTATGCAGTCATTGGGTTCGAGGGCCTTGCGCCCTACTGGTTCGAAGTTGAGGGCGCAGCGTTCCTGTCCGACAAGGGCGATTTGCTCGGCCGCCTCGAAGGCTATTACGACCAGCGGATTACGCAGCGGCTGGTTCTCCAGCCCCGCGCGGAACTCAACCTGTCGGCACAGGACGTGCCTGAAAGCCGCATCGGCGCCGGCCTGAGCAGTGCCGAGCTTGGCCTCCGCCTGCGCTATGAGATTACCCGGCAGTTCGCTCCGTATATTGGCGTCTCCTATGAGGCGAAGACTGGTCAGACGGCCCGGTATGTGCGGGGAAATGGAGACGATCCGACTACGACCAGCGTTGTCGCGGGTGTGAGGATCTGGTTCTGATCGTCCTATGGGGCGATGAAGGGGGGTGATCTTGCGCGGAATACGCACTCGTATCCATTTGTTGGCGAGCCGCACGCACAAATGGCTGGCGCTACTGCTCGGCGTCCAACTGCTGCTCTGGTTCGCCAGTGGCGCTGTGATGAGCTTCTTCCCGATCGACCGCATTCATGGCGATCATCTGGTCGATCGTAAAACAGTCGAGCCACTTTCGTCAGGGACGAAGATCACGACGTTCGACCGATTTGCGAATGGCTTCGATGAACCCATTGAGAGCATTTCGATGCATATGCTGCTGGGGCGAACGGTTGCTGAAGTCAGCGGTGGTGGAAAGGTAGCGCTGTTCGACGCCACCAGCGGAAAGCAGCTCAGTCCGATCGGTTCCTCCACCGCTATTGCCGTAGCGCGCAAAGCCTGGCGCGGACCGGCGAACGCCACCGCGACGACCGAGGCGGTGGCGAACCTTTCGACAGAGTATCGCGGATCGCTGCCAGCGTGGCGCGTGTCGTTCAACGATCCAGACAATACGCGCGTATTCGTGGACGCGAGAAACGGACGCATCGCGGCCGTCCGAACCGGCACGTGGCGGTTCTATGATTTCGTCTGGGGCCTGCACATCATGGACTGGAAGAACCACGAAAATTTCAATTCGCCTTGGCTACTCGGCTTCGCGATCGGCGGACTGATGCTCTGGATTGGCGGCGCGACTTTGCTAGCGCTTCGTTGGCCGCGACGCCGACGACGAAAGCCAGCCTGATGCCACGGCTGCCAGCTTTTATTGCGAAAGGAAAAATGCGTCGAGAGAATGAGCGAAGGAATTTGACGGTCGCTTCCGTGGTCGAGCTTTCCCGGACACTGCACTGACGACATCCACTTTCCAAGTGCCGCTCGGTCGCCTTTCAATTCCAGAAGCAGGAGATTGCTCAAAAGCCTGGCGGCGCTCTTCAACCATAGATCGCAAAGCCGCCGTCGTTGACGAGGAAGGCGTCATCTCTGATCATTCTGCTGCTCTCGGGACAAGCCCATCAACTTCTCTGCCGCATCCTTCGGGCGACGACGACGGGACGCGGAAACGACCTTCTTTTTTACAGGCCCTGCAAGATTCAATTTGCGACGGATAAGATCCAATCGCGTGTTTCTGACAGCCATCCCGACTTACTCCCTGCGACGCGTTTACAGTTTCTCAGGAGCCACTTGTGCGACTGCGTCACAACAGCGAAGATTTATTTGTTCCCAAATAAAAAAACGTCTTCATCGTCACTCTAAACGTCCGAGACCGCGGCTAAGGCGAACAGCCACTGTTAGCTGAGAACGAGCGTGGAACTGCCCCACAAATCCACCTCCGCATGCGTTGCTGCTTGACCAAACGCATTCGCCATACGATATGCGCTGACAAGGCGATGGATTTCCGCCGGGCTTCGGCCGAACCGCCTTCGGGCTGATGATTCCTACCTGATGCGTTTTTGCAACAAGGAGGAATCGTGCGCGCTAAATTCGCAATATTGCTGTCGAACCTGAACGTCCTGCCCTTTGCTCGGGACCGGCACGACCATGCTCTGTCCGTGTTGCGTCGGCTGGCGCTCCTTGTTCCGATGGCTGCGGCGGTCGGCAGCCTCTGCGCTGCCTTCCTGTGGAGCCTCGACGTTGCGACACGAACACGCTTTGCGCATCCATGGCTGCTGTTTCTCCTGCCGGTCGGCGGGTTCGCGGTCGGCCTGCTCTATCATCTGTTCGGTCGCAGCGTCGAAGGCGGCAACAACCTGATCGTCGAGCAGGTCCATGAACCAGGTGGCGGCGTGCCTTTGCGCATGGCGCCGCTGATCTTCCTCGGCACCGTTGTCACGCACCTGTTCGGCGGCTCGGCCGGGCGCGAAGGGACGGCTGTGCAGCTGGGCGGCAGCCTTGCCAGCGCCTTCGCCACGATGTTTCGGCTTGATGCCGAGAGTACCCGCATCATCCTGATGGCGGGTATTGCCGCAGGATTCGGGGCCGTTTTCGGCACACCGCTGGCAGGCGCCGTTTTCGCTCTCGAAGTGCTGGCAGTCGGCCGTGTGGAATATCGCGCGCTGGTGCCGACACTGATCGCCGCTGTCGTCGGCGACTGGACCTGTCACCAGTGGGGCATCCACCACGGAATGTACAACATCGACTATCTCAAGGGCGCGGTCGGACCGATCGCCGTCGACCCGGTGCTTCTGCTCGAGGCGGGCGTTGCCGGTGTGGCGTTTGGACTGGTCGGCCTGCTGTTCTCCGAACTGTCGCACGGCTTCGGCGACTTCGTGAAGCGCCACGTCCGCTTCGGGCCGCTGCGTCCCTTCCTGGGCGGCCTGGCGGTGATCGCTCTGGTCTATCTGTTCGGTACGCGCGACTATCTTGGCCTCGGCGTCTGGGCGCCCGACGCCTCGACACCCACCATCGCCGACTTTTTTGCGCCGGGGCCCGACTATTGGAGTTGGGCGCTCAAGCTGCTGTTCACGGTCGTGACGCTGGGCACCGGCTTCAAGGGAGGCGAGGTAACGCCGCTGTTCTTCATCGGCGCGGCGCTCGGCCACGCCCTTGGCACCCTATTCGGCGCTCCTGTCGATCTTTTTGCCGGTCTCGGGTTCGTTGCTGTGTTTGCCGGGGCAGCGAACACGCCTTTGGCCTGCACCATCATGGGCATCGAACTGTTCGGTGCTACCCATGCCGTCTACATCGCCGTAGCCTGTTTCGTCGCCTATCTGTGCTCCGGCCACAGCGGCATCTATCTGTCTCAGCAGATCGCCGTCCCCAAGCACCCGCGCATTTCCATCAGCCCCGGCATCACGCTGCGGAGCGTTCGCGCCGCGCGCCCTCAGATCACCAAGGCAGGATCTTCGTAAAAATGACTGACACAGCAATTCTCACGTCCAGCGAGATCGGCATGCTGCGTATCTACATGATGCCGCGTGATACGGCAGAGCCGCGCAAGGCATGGAAACTGTGGTCGGCGCGCCCGCTCTATCGTGAGCTTGTCGTCCAGGCCAAGGCTGCCGGTCTGATGAACGCCGTAGCCCATCATACCCATTACGGCTTCAGCAACCACGGGCCGGTGCTCGATCAGGGCGCGGAAACGAGCAATCCCTATCTGACCATGTGCGTCGAACTGATCGGCCACCGCGCCGATCTTGAACTGTTCTGCCAGCGGCATGCCGCCCTGCTGGAGACGAAAGTGGTCATATACAAACAGCTCGAACATTGGTCGATCGAAGCCCCGGCGAGGCCGCATCCGGAGAGCAAAGCATGAAGATCCTTGCCATCATCGCAGCGCGTGGGCGTGCGCCTCCACCGCTATCGAGACAGATTGCTTCACGCGAAGAACGTATCCATCGATGGGCGCATCGCCGTAATCGGATCCAGCAACGCTGATGTCCGCTCCTTCATGCTGAATGCCGAGATCAGCCTGATCCTGCATGATGAGGCGTCCGCCGGACCTCTCGCAGATGTCCAACGGGGACACATCCGCCGAAGCGACCAGCTGTTGCTGGAGGAATGGCGTGATCGCTCCGGTCTTTCGCGCTTCAGCGAGAATCTCGCTCGCCTCGTCAGTCCCTTGCTGTGACCTCACGCCTGCGGTGCCGGAGGTGTGCGACGAGGCCTACGAGAAGCAGCACCGCGAGTACCGGCACCAGAACATGGCCCACATCGCGGACGCGGCCAAAAGCGGCCTCGATGCCCTGACCGAAAAGGTAACCCAAGGTCACGAAGACCGTCGCCCAAACCATGGCCGCCAGAGCGTTGATGGCCATGAAGCGGGAGGCAGGAAGCGCAGTCGTGCCGATCGCGATGGGGCTGACAGTGCGCAGGCCATACAGAAAGCGGAAGCCGAACACGAACAGCACTGGCCGCTGCTCGAACACATCGATGGCGCGGCGGAACGCGGCCTTCTGCTGGACGCGCCGAACATAGCGATGATCGCGGAACCGGCGGCCGAGGGCAAAGAAGATCTGGTCCGCGATACAGGACCCGAGTGCTGCCGCCGCGATGGCCGCCGGGTACGCGATCAGGCCACGGTGGACCATCACGCCGCCCAGCACGACCACCGTCTCGCCCTCGATCCCGGCGCCGAGGAACAGAGCGGCAAGGCCGTACTGGCTAAGGACCGCTTCAAGCGTCACGGCTTCTGCCGCTGGACCACCGCGCCTGCCTCATCCGGCGCGCCGGAACGGATTACGAGGAAGCGGCGCTCTGCAGGCGCGGCGTCCTTGACGATCTGCCGGATCGGGCCAACCGCATTGACGATCGCCGCGCCTGCCGGATTGGTCATGAACTTGGCCAGCGGCTCGACTGTATCAGTACCATCCTGACGCGCCGCCAGACCCAGCGTAAAGGTCTGCTTGGGCGCCAGTCCGGCGACCGCGGCCTGCAGGATCTGCACCTGCCCCTGATCGAACAGCGACACCTGGCTCTGTCCCTGACCTTCCAGCACGACCTGCACTTTGCCCTGCGCCTTGGCGAGCGGCACGAGGTTGTCGAGGCCTTGCCCCGAAGGCACGGCGCCGGGCACATAGGCGACGCCCTGCGGGCCCTGTCCGATCGGGATCGTGGCAATGACCTTGTTCGTGGCCGTATCTATGACGGCGACTGCATCGTCATTTTCCAGCCCGACATAGATCCGGCTGCCATCGCCTGAGGGCCAGAGCCCATGCGGCAGCGCGCCGACCGGCACCGAGGCGACTTGTTCGAAAGTGTCGGTCCGGAAGACCTTGACGATATTCTGCGTGCCGACCGTTACATAGGCGAACTGGCCTTTAGCTGTCCTGGCGATGTTGACGTGGTTGGTGATCGGCCCGGTGTCGATCGTCTTCATCACGGCGAAGGGCGGCTTGGCGTCGAAGACCATCACCTTGCCGACGTCCTTGAGCGTCAGCCATACCTGCTTGCCGTCAGGCGTGGCGGCGATGTCGGGGCAGAAGGGGCTGTCCTGCTTCACGCGGCCAACGATGCGCTTTGACCTGGTGTCGATGACGACGGTTTCTGGCGAGAAGCTGGAACAGACGTAGCCATATTTCCCATCGGGCGAGAAGATCGTCATGCCCGGCCCGTTGGGGACAGCAATACGGCCCGTCTCCTTGAAGGTGGTCCCGTCGAGCACCGCTATATAATCCTCGCCGCGCACGCTCACCCAGGCTTCTCGGCCATCGGGCCGGAAGAAGGCTTCATGCGGGGAGCGCCCGACATAGGCGGTGTGCTTCACGGCATTGGTCGCGGTATCGATGAAGCTGACCGAGTTGGACCCGATCGACACGACCGCCAGGGTACGGCGATCAGGCGAGAAGCCCATGCCATGGACCAGAAGCTGGCCGCGATAAAGCGGGCTGAGATTTGCAGGCGTGGGATCGCCGAGCTTGATGACCCCCAGCAGCGTGTTCGTCGACGGATCGATGACCGATACCGTGTTGGAAAACTGGTCCGAAGTGTAGAAGCGGTCCTGCGCACTGACTGCCCTGTCGGGCTGGGCATTGGGGACCTGCTGCGCAGATGCCGGGAGTGCGACCAGGGCAGCCGCTATCGGCAAGGTGCATGACACGATGCTCAGCGTCTTGTTCATTTGTCGTCTCCCATGTGATGATGCGCGCCGGCAGCGGGGCCGGTCTTTTCGGCGAGGATGTCCTGCATGACGGCGATCTCCTGCCGCTGCTCGACGATGATGCCCTGAGCCAGACGGCGCAGGCGTTCGTCTTTTCCATACCTGAGTTCCGCTTCCGCCATCTCGATTGCGCCCTGGTGATGGGGGATCATCATTGCCGCGAAGTCGCGGTCCGGGTCGCCCGATGGCGCATTCATCATCGCATGGTGCATCCGCTCCATGGAGGCTGCCATCTGGCTTGCGAAGCCATCGGGCGATGTCGCCAGTGCGGCCGCCGATGCTGTCGCCGCGCAAAGGCCGGCCAATCCCCATAGCAGTTTCAAGTGAAGCCCTTTCGTCATGGCGCTCCGGCGATAACGCCCACAGCGGACGCAAGTGTCATCGTCGCAGTGCGCAACGGAAAAAATGCGAGCTGCTGAGGAGCATGTGCGCCAACGCAGGCGTTGCCTATCGAACGGATGGCGCAACCGTCGCGATCGATCCAACCGATGATTTTTGTAGTTTCGACAGGATTTGACGATCAATGGTCTGGCTGGATGATCCCGCGTTGATCGCCGAACGCAAAGCGGCACTTGGTGCGCCGCACATCGCGCCGCTGGAGATATGGCGTGAGGGGCTCGTTGGCGCAGGACACCCGGTGCCGCATTTCGACCCGTTCAATGGCGGCATAAATGCGCGCCTTCTCCTGCTTCTTGAGACGCCGGGGCCCGGGCCTGATCGCACTCGCTTCGTGTCGCGGGACAACCCATCTGGCACTGCTCGTAACCTTCGCCGTTATCTGGAAGCGGCGGGCATCGCGCGAATGGACATCGTTCAGTGGAATTGCGTGCCCTGGATCGTCCACGCCCCCGGTGCCCGCAATCGCGCGCTGCGCCGAACGGAGATTGCCGAAGGTCTCGCAACGCTTCCCGACCTGCTTGCGAAACTGCCGGGCGTGCGGGTCTGCATCTTGGCGGGCCGGGTGGCGGCGGGGGCGGAAGCGCTTATCGAAGAGGCACGGCCCGATGTGTCGGTCATCACCATGCCCCACCCTAGTCCGGCCAATGTCTGCACCAGTCCTGATGTCAGCCAACGGATCGAAAGCGCGCTGCTCGCCGCCAGGAACGCACTCATCAAATGATCTTAGAACGAGATTGGCATGATATAATCAATGCGTTGGAGTGATTGATCGGGCTGCGGTATCAATGGTGACAGGAGATCACCATGACCCTTGAACAATTACGCATCTTCGTGGGCGTTGCCGAACGCGAACATATGACGCGGGCCGCCGAGGCACTGGGCGTGACCCAGTCCGCTGCCAGCGCGGCGATCGCTACGCTGGAGGCCAGGCATGACGTGCCGCTCTTCAACCGCGTGGGCCGCGGCATCGAACTGACCGAGGCGGGTCGCATGTTCCTCGATGAGGCACGCGCCGTTCTTGGCCGCGCCGCGACGGCGGAGCTTACCCTGGCCGAGTACGGCGGCCTGAAGCGCGGAACCCTGCGCCTTGTCGCCAGCCAGACCATCGCCAGCTACTGGCTGCCCTCGCGCTTGGCTCAGTTTCACAGCCGCCACCCCGCGATCCGCGTCGAACTCGCAATCGACAACAGCGAGGGTGCGGCGGCACAGGTACTGGATGGCCGCGCGGAACTGGGCTTTGTCGAAGGTTCGATCGACCAGCCCGCACTCGCCCACTGGAAAGTCGGCGAGGACCGGATGCTGCTGATCTCGGGGCAGGCTGTCGATACCATCGATGAGGACTGGGTGCGCGGCGCCAACTGGATCGTGCGGGAGCACGGGTCCGGCACACGGTCGAGTTTCGAGGATGTCCTGCGTGATCGCGGTATCGATCCGGCAGACCTGAACATCGCCATGACGCTGCCGTCCAACGAAGCCGTACGGTCCGCTGTCGAGGCCGGCGCCGGTGTCGCGGTCCTTTCCGAACTGGTGGTGCGCCGCGCACTTGCTGCAGGGCACCTTCATGAATTGCCGCTCGCAATGCCTGCCCGTCCATTTGAAGCGTTACGCCACAAGGAGCGGTATCGCACCCGGGCAGCCGACGCGCTGACCGAACTGGTCAAGGAGTTTGGATGATGACCACGGATATCAAGCCCATCCTCGAAGGGATGCGCCCACTCAGCCGGCTCGATCACCCGCGCGAGATGATCCGCCAGTTCACGCCCAACTGGTTTGCCGCCACCATGGGCACGGGCATTCTTGCGCTGGCCCTCCCGCAGGTGCCGGGCATCGGCGCTTCGCTCAAGCCTGTGGGAGAGGTGCTGTGGTTCTTCAACATCGGGCTCTTCAGCCTTTTCACCGCGCTCTATACCGCGCGCTGGATCCTGTTCGGCCACGAAGCGCGGCGCATCTTCGGCCACAACACCGTATCGATGTTCATCGGCACGATCCCCATGGGCCTCGCCACGATCATCAACGGGTGCATCGCATTCGGTATCGCGCGCTTCGGCGAGGGCATCGTACCGGTCGCCACGGTCTTGTGGTGGATCGACGCCGCCATGGCGGTAAGCTGCGGTGTGCTGATCCCCTACTTCATGTTCACGCGCCACCAGCATTCGCTCGACGGCATGACGGCGGTGTGGCTGCTGCCGGTCGTGGCGGCCGAAGTGACGGCTGCCAGCGGAGGACTGCTGGCGCCGCATCTGGCGCAAGACAGCGCGCAGTTCGGGATGCTCGTCACGTCCTACATCCTGTGGGCCTATTCGGTCCCGGTCGCCTTCAGCATTCTTGCACTGTTGATCCTGCGCATGGCGCTCCACAAGCTGCCGCATGAGGGCATGGCCGCATCGAGCTGGCTGGCGCTTGGCCCGATCGGTACCGGCGCGCTGGGCATGCTGGTTCTGGGCGGCGACGCCCCCGCGATCATGGCTGGGCATGGGCTGGCCGATGTCGGCACTGTCGCCCAAGGCATCGGCACAATCGCCGGTCTGTTGCTGTGGGGCTTTGGCCTCTGGTGGCTGGCGCTCGCCTCGCTCATCACCTGGCGCTACTGGCGGGCAGGTATCCCGTTCAACCTTGGCTGGTGGGGCTATACCTTCCCGCTAGGCGTCTTCACCGTGGCAACCTTTCGCCTTGGCACGACCCTGCACCTTGCCTTCTTCGGTATCGTGGGCACCGTTCTGACCCTGGCGCTTGCCCTGATGTGGATGGTGGTCGCCGCAAAGACCTTGATCGGCGGATGGCGCGGCAATCTCTTCGTATCGCCCTGTATCGCCGCCACAAACTGATCGGGCATTGCGATCAGTAACGGTGTTCTGATCGCTTGCTTCTCACAGCAGCACCCGCCACCATTTTGCCCGAGAGGATACGACCATGGACAGACTGGATGCCGAGCTCGCGGCCGAAACAAGCCGCCGCCGTTTCCTGCAGAATGCCGCGCTCGGCGGTGCAGCCATCGCCGCTGCGCCTGCGCTGGCGCAGGGCATCACGCAGGGGCTGACCGACCTGCATCTCCCCGGCGGCAATGCGCAGCGCCCGATGACGAGCGCATTTCCCGGCAAGGGCAGCATGATCCTCCAGCGCATCCATCCGCCCTTGCTCGAAACACCGATGGCTGTCTTTGACCGCGACGTGTTCACCCCCAATGATCAGTTCTTCGTGCGCTGGCACTGGGCGGACATCCCGACCTCGATCGACGTCGATGCTTTCAGGCTCACTATCCGCGGTCACGTCAACAAGCCGATCGCGATCAATCTGGAACAACTGATGCGCCTGCCAAGGGTTGAGATGGCCGCCGTGAACCAGTGCTCGGGCAATTCGCGAGGGCTGTTCCAGCCCCGCGTCCCCGGCGCGCAGTGGGGCAACGGGGCGATGGGCAATGCGAAGTGGCTCGGCGTGCGCCTGCGCGATGTGCTCGATCTGGCCGGGGTGAAGGCGGGGGCCGTCCAGGTTCGTTTCGGCGCTCTCGATCAACCTGTGGTCGCCGGTGCCCCGGACTTCGAGAAGGCGCTCGACATCGATCATGCCCGCGACGGCGAAGTGATGATCGCCTTCGGCATGAACGGCACGCAGCTGCCGCTCCTCAACGGCTTCCCGATCCGGCTGATCGTGCCGGGCTGGTACTCCACCTACTGGGTCAAGATGCTCAACGACATCGAGGTCCTGCCCGGGCCTGACGACGAATACTGGATGGCCAAGGCCTACAAGATCCCGGCGACGCCCGGCGCCAATGTGAAGCCTGGCGCCAAGGACTTCCCGACCGTTCCGATCAACCGCATGATTCCGCGTTCGTGGGTCACCAGTCTGGGCGAAGGTCAGCGGATCGCGCACGAGGCCTCGATCCCGCTTGGCGGCATCGCCATGGGCGGCGACTGCGGCGTGGCGCGGGTCGATGTGTCCACCGACGGCGGTCGCCACTGGTTCGCGACGACGCTGGGTCCGGATCACGGAAAATACAGTTTCCGGCGGTGGGATGCGCAGGTTCCTTTGCCCGGCGCCGGAAAGACGTCGCTTATGTCGCGCTGCTGGAACACGGCCGGCGTCGCACAGCCGATGGTGCCGATCTGGAACCCCGGCGGGTTCATGCGCGGCAATATCGAAACCACCACCATCGTGACGGCATAAGGAGCCCGGCATGAAAGCGCCAACCCCAGGCATGCTGGCCGTCGGACTGCTCGGCGTGACCGTCTTCACCCTCATGATGGTGGGCCCTCCCGGCAGCTACACCCCGCCGCCCGAACCCCAATCGGTAGGGCCTGCACCCAGCAGCATTGCTGTGAACGGCTTTACCCTGACCTCTGATACTGTCGATCTTCCCGTCGATGATCAGCTATATCCCGATGGCCCTCATGCCGATGTCATCAATGCGAACTGCACGTCCTGCCATTCGGCCAGCATGGCGATGACCCAGCCCGTACTTTCAGCGGACCAGTGGAAGGCAACGGTCACCAAGATGAAGGATGTCTACAAGGCTCCCGTCGCGGAGAAGGACATTCCGGCTATCGTCGACTATCTGACAGCGATGAGTGCAGCGCAGGATGGGGCGCCGACCGGAAAGGTCCAGAATCCTGCTCCTAACGCTGCGCCGGATGCCTCTGGAGCAACCGGTTGAGCGCCAGGCTGCGTGACGTCTGCTTTCGGGCGCTACCCTCGGAGCTTTGAGCGGCGGGAATTGGCGCGTAACAGACATTTCCCAATCTGTCGGCGCAACGATCAAGGCCGCATCAGCAAGTCCCGACGGGCAATGGCAAGTCAGTTTCTTCCGCTCAGCAAAGTCATTCCGGATGCCGCCGCGACGAGTCGCACCGCCTTCGGCGGTTGCGCTCGGGACAGTTGCAAAGTGCAGTAGCGCTTTGCAACTGTCCCGAGCGCTTCAATGGCCTCGGATCGTCTCAAACGGCGGATAATTTTGTAGCCCATAAATAAAGGGTTGCGGTGAGACGAGACACCATCTGCAAACATAAGAACCAGCAGCTCGATTTAGGCGGAACCGGGAGGCCAGCGGCGGCGATCCGCCGTTCGCAGGCTTCGCGGTCCATGCCCCATTCGCGCAGCGGGTAGCGATAGTCGTAGAGCGGATCGTCAATCTTGACCGCGTGGGTGTAGCGCAGCGTGTCGCGCTTGCCGGCATCGAAGCCGATCAGCCGCGTCACTTTCTGGTCCCTCGCCCATGCGTCGACCGCCGGCTGCCATGTCTTCAGGAAGGCGTCCTGTGGAGATTTCTTATATTTCAGCGAACAGCTTGAACCGCCGAGCGATTTGCTGGGCAGCGTAGCGTTCGTGAGCGCCATTTCGAGCAGAGAGTAGTAAGGCGGCCAGTGTTTGAAGCGGCGCGGTTGATAGCGCACGATTTCGAACGGGATGCCTCGTGCGGCCATCCATGGCCGGATGACGTCGAGGTACTCGTAAGTGGCCGGTTTCTCGACGCCCGTATCGGCGGTGATGACAAGGTCGGGCTTTTCGCCGCGCGCTTCCAGTTCGACCAGAAGTGCGGTGGAATCGACACCGACGCCGTAGGCGAGGACGTTCGGGGCCCGAGGCGGCAGGAGATAGTCCGGGACGCGGCCTCCCACGTTCCCGCTCTCAGCGCAGTTCTTCGAGAACATCATCGCAAAGCTGCGCATCCTCGCGGGCAAACCGTTCGACGCGCGGCATGTCCCCCATGTCGATCACTTCGTAATCGTCGGACATGAAGGTCCAGTCTTCCTCGCGGAAGTCGTCATGCCAGCACCAGGTTCCGTCGGACCAGAGGACGAGTTTGATGCCTTCGTTGGCGTTCGGGGCGGCAGTCGGCTGAGTTTTGGGGCACATGCTGCATCTCCTGCTGGCGCGGAAAATCCTTGCCTTCGCCTTCACCCCTCCCCCTTCCCTTTCGCGGCCTCGGGCAGATTCAGGATGTCAGCGAGTGTCGGAGGCACTGGCCTGCGGGGGCGACGGCCGAATGCGAGGCCCTGTTTTGCGGCATATTTGTGAAGAGCATCGACTTCACGGCCGAGGGCCGCGGCAAGGTCTGTGAGGCTGATGCCATGCTCATGCGCGATCCGCAGGGCGGCCAGATGGTCGCTCGTCCAGCGCTGACGCCCTTCATGGGCAAGGCCGAGGATATTCGCGCGGGTGAAGATGGCCGCGCGCGTCCGGCCCATCTGGCAGGCAAGTTCAGGCGTCGGGATCTTGCCGTAGTCGCGGCGAAGCCGAGCTTCGTCGGCCTCGGACCAGTCAGGACCAAGGCGGAAGCCTTTGGACCGGGCATGGGTGCCGCGAAGGTTCAGATATTCCGCTCGCCAGCGGATCGAGAAGAGCGATCGACCCAGACGATTGCGAAGAGGCGTCAGGCTGGCGTTGTCGCGATAGGCTTTGATG
>NZ_BLJH01000050.1:0-18761 GCF_009811895.1 Novosphingobium sp. TCA1
GATATTCCGGCTCGCGGCCGATCACGGTGATGGTCCCCTCGAAACCGTTCTGGCGAAGGGCCAGCGCGCACTGCGCTCCCCCGTGTCCGGCTCCCACGATAACGACGTCTGCCTTGCTCATGGCGGGAGAGGTCGAGCAATTTTGTCCTGCGGTCAATGCCTCGACATGAAATTGAATTGCTCTTGCGAACGATATCGTGGCTCTGGCTTACGTGGCCGGGTCGATTTGAAAGAATGCGGCACCGGCCCCCCGGCAGATTTTCAGATCGACTCCATCGATTCGAAAGCTTCCATCGTCAGTTCCAGCGAACGGATTTGCGCATCGGCGTCGAAGATCGCGCCGGAGACGATCAGTTCGTCCGCCTGGGTCCGTGCGACGAAGGCCTCGATCTCGTCCCGCACCCGCGCAGGCGTGCCGACCGCGCTGACCGAGCGGACTTGCTCCAGCATGGCTTTGGCGGCACCGGGCAGGTTTTCCCGGTAGTCGCGGATCGGCGGCGGCAGCCGGCCGGGCGATCCGGTGCGCAGCGCCACGAAGCTCTGGTCGGTCGACGAGGCGAGATAGCGCGCCTGCTCGTCCGTTTCCGCCGCGACGACATTGATGCCTGCCATGAAGTGCGGCTTTTCGAGGACTTTGCCGGGCTCGAAGCGCTCGCGGTAAATCCGCGCCGCCTCGTCCAGCATGGCGGGCGCGA
Organism: Novosphingobium sp. TCA1; assembly: GCF_009811895.1. Taxonomy (NCBI): domain Bacteria; kingdom Pseudomonadati; phylum Pseudomonadota; class Alphaproteobacteria; order Sphingomonadales; family Sphingomonadaceae; genus Novosphingobium; species Novosphingobium sp. TCA1. The sequence goes on from NZ_BLJH01000050.1 coordinate 696, forward strand.
AATGCGAGGCGAAGGCATAGGGCAGGCCGAGCATGGCGGCGAGCTGCGCGCCGAACAGGCTGGAGCCGAGAATCCACATCTGCACGTCGGCGCCGTCCGCCTGGGGCGAGGAAACGCCGCCTACCGCTTGTCCGGCAAACCGCGCCTGAAGTTCGACGACGTCCTGCGGAAACCGCTCCGAAGCGCCGACGATATCCTTGCGCAGCGCATTGGCGAGGCGGCCGTCCGCGCCCGCCGCCCGGCCGAGGCCCAGATCGACGCGGCCGGGAAAGAGAGCGGCCAGCGTGCCGAACTGCTCGGCAATCACGTAAGGCGTGTGATTCGGCAGCATGATGCCGCCCGCACCGATGCGGATGGAGGAAGTCGCCGCGCCGATATGGCCGAGCACGACCGAAGTGGCGCCGCCCGCGATCCCGTCCATCCCGTGGTGTTCCGCCACCCAGTAGCGCGCATAGCCCGCCTTCTCGGCGGCCTGCGCGGTGCGGGCGGAAATGGCGAGCGCTTCGGCGACGGTGCCGCCTTCGCGCACGGAAACGAGGTCGAGGACGGAAAGCGGGATCATGGCTTCGGTGCTCCTTCGGGCCCGAGCTGGGCCAGGTATTCCTTGGCGGTCGCGGCGGAAGGCGTATCCGCCCCCATCGCCAGGACCGCGTTCCAGCTGCGGCGGGCCGCTTCGTCCCGCCCGCCCAGCACGGCGATGACGCCGGCCTCGAGACCGACTTCGGGATCCTGCGGGGCCAGCTGCGCGGCCTTTTCGATCTGGGTCTGCGCTTCGATCAGCTTCTTTTCCCGGCGCGAGAGCGTGGCCGAGAGCAGCCAGGCCTGGGCGTTGTCGGGATCGGCGGTGCGGGCATCGGCCAGCGCGGTGGCGGCCTCTCCGTTCTGCCCCAGCGACACCAGCGCGCGAGCGCGGTCGAGCGAGATCGAGGCGCCGAGCGAGCCGTCGTTGACCGCCTTGGCATCGGCGGCAGCAGGCGCCAGCAGGCCCAGCGCTTCCCCGGCCTTGCCGTCGGCCAGGGCGGCATTGCCCGCCATGGCGCCCAGCCGCGCGCGGCTGAGGCGGTCGGTCGGATCGGCGGCATCGCGGGCCTGGACGAAGACCGTGCGGGCCTCCGCCCAGCGGTCGAGATCGGCAAGCGCCACGCCCAGGCAAAGCCCGGCGCGCACCCGTTCCCGGCCCTGCGCGCTGTCGAGCGCCTTGCGGGCGACTTCGGCGGAGCGCTCGGGATCGGACTCGACCGCCAGCAGGCAGCCGCTCTCCGCGCGGAGCGGCAAGGGGCCGGTGAACGGCGCCGAATCATTGCGACGCTTGCGGGCCTCGTCTTCCTTCTTCTCGACGATCTCGCGCGGGAGCGCCGAGGCATAGGGACTGAAAGGCGAGGCCTGCATCAGCATCAGCGGAAGGAGGATGGGCATGGAGGGGTCCTTGGCTTGTCAGGCCGCCGGATCGCGGGCGAGGACCATTTCGGCAACCGAGCGGAGCAGAAGGTGGATATCGGACTCGCGCGAGAGGCGGTGGTCTCCGTCCTTGATCAGCGTGACCTGCACGTCGGCTGAACGCAGGCGCTCGGCCAGCCTGACCGAAATGTCCCAGGGCACGTCCTCGTCGCGCTGGCCGTGGAGCAGGCGCACCGGGCCGTCGAAGGCGATCGGCTTTTCCAGCAGGAGGTTGGCCTGGCCATCCGCCCAGAAGCCGGGATAGGTGGGCGTGGGTTCGGGGCCGTAGGGATTTTCTTCCCAGATCGCCTCGCCGTCCGCGAGGACGTTCTTGTCCATCTGCGCGATGCCCCATTCGGTGAAGTCCGGTGCAGCGGCCACGCCGACCATGCCCTTCACTTTGCCGCTGTCGGCCAGAGCCTGCGCCACCATCAGCATCAGCCAGCCGCCCATCGACGAACCGACCAGCACGACCTGCTCCAGGCCCGCCGCGGCGATTACGGCAAGCACCTCGTCACGCCAGCGGGTCAGGGTGCCGTCGGCGAATTCGCCCGAACTCTCGCCGCAGCCGGAATAGTCGAGCAGCAGGCAGGGACGGCCGTTCGCCTGGGCCATCTCGAAGATCGCCGTGGCCTTGCTCCCGGCCATGTCCGACATGTAGCCGGGCAGGAATACGATCGTGGGTCCGGTACCGGGGGTAAAACGGTGGGCGATGCGGCGCCCGTCGGGCAGCTCCAGATAACGCGTCTCGGTCATGGCGGCCCATCTGGGGTCCGCGGCCGACCTGCACAAGACCTTCTAGCACAAGACCTTGATGACGGCGGGATCACGGTTGCGGTGGAGAGTAGCTGCGGACTAAGAGTCTGTTTCGAAAAATGCCTGAAAGGCATTTTGGTGGCGGCACCGGCCCACGCCCCCACCCGACCTCCCATCAGGATACACTTGTGGGAGGTCGGGTGGGGGCGCCTAAATCCAACTGGGGCCGGTGCCGCCAAAATCCGCCTGCGGCGGATTTTCAAGCAGATCCCAAAGGAAATCTCTTCCGAATGTCCGCGCAGATCCTGGACTTTCCCATCCGCCCGAGCCGACTGGCCCTGCGCCTCGAATGGTTCGCCACCGAGCGGTCCGTGCTGCTGGCGATCTGGGCGCTCTATTTCGCGCTGCGCGTGGGGGTGCTGCTGATCGACGTAACGCCGACGTCCGACGCCGCCTCCTATTTCGCGCGGGCGGCAGGGCTGGCTTCCGGGGAAGGCTATCAGGACAAGGGCCTCGCCACCGCGTTCTGGCCGCCGGGCCTGCCGCTGGCGCTTTCGGTCATGTTCCACCAGTTCGGCATCTCGCAAGTCTCGCTCGGCCTGTTCAACCTCGCCGCCGCAATGCTGACCGGCCTGCTGACCCTTGTGATTGGCCGCCATATCTTCGGCAACGAAGCGGCGGCGCGCGGCGGGTTGCTGCTGCTGGCGGTCTATCCCAACGCCATCGGCTATGTCCCGCTGGCGCTGACCGAGGTGTTCTATACCACGCTGCTGCTGGCGGGTTGCTGGGCGGTGATGGCGCGGACCAACCGCTTGCAGCTGGTCGGCGCGGGGCTGATCTTCGGATTCGCCACCCTGGTGAAGGCGCAGAGCCTGGTGGCGGTGCCGCTGATCTTCGCGGTCGACTGGCTGCGCATGCGCGGCATGTGGCAGCGCCTGCCGGGACTGCTGGTCGAAGGACTGATCGTGGTTGCGGTGGCGGCGCTGGTGGTGGCGCCCTGGACGATCCGCAACCATGCTCAGCTTGGGCACTGGGTCGCGGTCTCCACCAATGGCGGCTACACCCTGCTGACCGGCAACCACGATACCGCGACCGGCGATTTCACGCCGAATGCGCCGGTGGTGCAGCGCTTCATGGCGCGGACCGACCTCGACGAAGTCTCCAGCGACATCGAAGCCGCGCGCATGGGGCTGACCTGGATCGAGGAGAACCCCGGCAAGTTCCTGGGCCTCCTGCCGAAGAAGCTGATGCGGCTCTGGCTGCCCGACGGCGAGGCGGAATGGGCCTATCAGGGCGGCGCGCCCAGCTATCCGCGCTTCGAGGCGCTCTACCGGGCGGTGCGCTATGCCAACCAGGGCTATTACGCGCTGCTCATGCTGGGTTTTGCCGCCGCTTTTGCCGTCATGACCCTGCGACGCCGGCACGAGCGGATCCGCTGGGCCGGATGGTGGCTCCTGCCTTACGGCGTGGCGCTCTACCCGACGTTGATCTGCCTGCTGTTCTCGGGCCAGTCCCGCTTCCACTATCCGGTCATGCCTTTCGTGTGCATGACGGTGGGCTGGCTGGTGGCAACGGCGGTGGAGCGGCTGGCCTGGACCCGGCGCAAACCGGCGGTCCATTAGGAAATCCGATGAGTCTTTGTTGAGTGCGCCTTCGACATCCGTCGAAGGCTTGCGGCACCGGCCCACGCCCCCACCCGACCTCCCACTAGTGTATCCTGATGGGAGGCCGGGTGGGGGCGTGGGCCGGTGCCGCAGTTTTACAAGAGCGCCGGTCCGATAACCCGCACGATCACGGTGCCGGTCGCCGCCTCTGCGGTTTCGACCTTGCGATGGCCGGAAGCCCGCGCATCGAGCAGGGCAAGGGTGACGGCCAGCGCAAGCGCCAAGGCCATCCATGCCCCGATCCTGCCAATCCGCCCCGACATCGCTCACCCTTTCAGGAAAATTTCCTCGATCCTCATAGCAAAGACTTCGGCGATGCGAAATGCCAAGGGCAACGAGGGATCGTACTTGCCCGTCTCGATGGCGTTCACGCTCTGGCGGCTGACCTCCAGCCGTTCGGCAAGGTCCTGCTGACTCCAGCCCCGTTCGGCGCGCAGTTCCTTCAACTGGTTTCTCATGCGCAGCGCGCTGCACCGAAGCGGAGACGGTTGAACGCCGCACCTACGGCCAGCCCCAGGCACCACAGCGGGAACACGAAGAACACCGGCAGCTTCGGCATGGCGGGCGTGAACAGTTCCAGTATTCCCCAGATGCTGGTCAAAGCCAGGGTCGTTCCCGTGGCGACCAGAAACTTGCGCACTTCCAGCATGCGCAGATATTCATCGTCCAGTTCCACGAGCAGCCGCGCCATGGCCCATAGCCACCCCACGACGGCAAGGCCGGGAAGCACGGCAATCGCAATTATGCCCGGACTGGCGGGTGCCCCATCGGGAATCACCGCCGTCGCCAGCGCGACCGATGCGCCATAAGCGATAGTGAGCGGCACGAAGCGCCGGATGTAGCGGCGAAACGCCAGGTTGTATGCGGCCATGACCGAACTCCTGAAGACAATGAAACGCAGGCGTCAGCGGCCTGTTGTGTAAAGCAAACTTGTCATTCCGAAATCACAAAGTCAAGCATCCTTTACATCACAATCACGGGATGACTTTCGCTGCCGCCGTCGCTACATGGGCAAGCGATGACGCCGCTGCACACCACTACGACCACGACTACCACCCGGCATTTCCGGGGACGGTTGGTCGCGGCCTGAACAGGCAGCCACCGTCGCCCGGATTTCGGGCGAGCGGCGTCTCTCTCCCGAAATAGAGCCATTCACCTGACGCCGCACCTTCACCCGGAGGCGCGCCTGTGCCATGGCGCCCCAAAGCTTTTCCGCCCACATGCTCTGGTATGGCATGGGGCAAACGAAAGATGAGTTCGTCCATGTCCGAAATGTTCAAGATCAGCCTGCCCGACGGTTCGGTTCGCGAAATGCCCGAAGGCTCCACCCCGGCCGATGTCGCCGCCGCCATCGGGCCCGGCCTTGCCAAGGCCGCGCTCGCCGCGAAGATCGACGGCGAACTGGTGGACCTCGACCGCCCCTTCACCGGCGATGCCGATCTCGCCCTCGTCACCAGCCGCGACGAAGCCGAAGCGCTGGATCTGGCGCGGCACGACTATGCCCACGTCCTGGCCGAAGCGGTGCAGGCGCTGTTCCCCGGCACGCAGATCACCTTCGGCCCTTCGACGGACGACGGCTTCTATTACGACTTCGCCCCGAACCCGGAGCGCGGGCCATTCACCAACGACGATCTCCCGGCCATCGAGGCCGAAATGCGCAAGATCATCGAGGCCAACAAGCCGCTGCGCCGCGAAGTCTGGAGCCGCGAGCAGCTGATCAGCCGCTGGAAGCAGCAGGGTGAGAACTTCAAGGCCGAATGGGCCGCCGAACTTCCGGGCGACGAACCGCTGACCGTCTACTGGTCGGGCGAGGACTGGCTGGACATGTGCCGCGGGCCGCACCTGCCCTCGACCGGCAAGCTGGACCCGGCGGCCTTCAAGCTGACCCGCGTTTCGGGCGCCTACTGGCGCGGCGACCAGAAGAACGCGATGCTCTCGCGTATCTACGGCACCGGCTGGCTGAACAAGAAGCAGCTTGCCGCCCACCTGACGCGCCTTGAAGAGGCCGCCAAGCGCGACCACCGCAAGCTCGGCAACGAGATGGACCTGTTCCACCTCCAGGCCGAAGCGCACGGTTCGGTGTTCTGGCACCCCAAGGGCTACGTGATCTATCGCGCGCTTGAAGACTACATGCGCCGCGCGATCAGCCAGGCCGACTGCAAGGAAGTGAAGACGCCGCAGGTCATGGACGCGCGGCAGTGGGAAGCCTCGGGCCACTGGGGCAAGTACCGCGAGAACATGTTCGTCATCCCCGACGAAGTGCCCAACACCGAGGACGACGGCCCGATCATCTCGGACGACGCCCAGTGGATGGCGCTGAAGCCGATGAACTGCCCGGCGCACGTGCTGATCTTCAAGCAGGGCATCAAGTCCTACCGCGACCTGCCGCTGCGCATCGTCGAGAACGGCTGCTGCCACCGCAACGAGCCGCACGGCGCGCTCCACGGCCTGATGCGCGTGCGCCAGTTCACGCAGGACGACGGCCACATCTTCTGCCGCGAAGACCAGATCGTGGGCGAAGTGCAGGCCTTCTGCGAGATGGCGGACAAGGTCTACAAGGACTTCGGCTTCACTTACGCGATCAAGCTGGCCCTGCGCCCCGACAACCGCATCGGCACCGACGAGCAGTGGGACAAGGCCGAGGCCGAACTGCGCGACGCCGTGGTGCGGGCGGGTCTCGCCACCGAAGAATACGGCTGGGAGGAACTCCCCGGCGAAGGCGCGTTCTATGCGCCCAAGCTGGAATGGCACCTCACCGACGCGATCGGCCGCACCTGGCAGGTCGGCACGATCCAGTCCGACCGCATGCTACCCGAGCGCCTCGACGCCCACTACATCGGCGAGGACGGCGAAAAGCACCGCCCGGTCATGCTGCACCGCGCGATCTTCGGTTCCTATGAACGCTTCATCGGCATCCTGATCGAGCACTTCGCCGGCAAGCTGCCGGTCTGGCTCGCCCCGGTCCAGGCCGTGGTGACCACGATCGTCTCGGACGCCGACGGCTATGCGCAGGACGTGGCGCAGAAGCTCAAGGCGGCAGGCGTGCGCGTCGAAACCGACGTGCGCAACGAGAAGATCAACTACAAGGTGCGCGAACACTCGCTGAAGAAGGTTCCGCATCTGGTGGTGGTCGGCAAGCGCGAAGCCGAGGAAGGCACCGTCGCCCTGCGCACGCTGGGCGCAGAGCACCAGAAGGTCATGACCCTCGACGAAGCCATCGCCCTGCTCAAGGCCGAAGCCACCGCGCCGGACCTCCGCTGATGGTCCGGCTCCGGTGATCAGACCCGGATCTCCCGAAGATGCCCCGCGCGCCCTTGCCATCTGGCGCGCGGCGGTGGAGGCCACCCACGGCTTCCTGTCGGCGGAGCACAAGGTCGAGATCGCCGGGCAGGTCGCGGCGATGCTCCCGGCGGTCCCCTTGTGGATCGCCGAGGATGCAGACGGCACGGCGCAAGGCTTCATGGTCTTCGCGGGCGGATCGATAGAGGCGCTGTTCGTCGACCCGGCGGTCCACGGACGGGGCTTCGGCTCCGCGCTCGTCGCCCATGCGCTGGCGCTGGAGCCGCAGGCCCGCGTCGATGCCAACGAGCAGGCCGATAACGCCCTGCCCTTTTACGAATCGCGCGGTTTCCTGCGCACCGGCCGATCCGAACGCGACGCCGACGGCCGCGCCTATCCCATCATTCACTTGCGTCATCCCGGAAAGACATCAGCATGATCAAGCGCGAGCTTATCGACACCGCGTGGATCCCTGACGGGGAAAAGCTCGAACTCTACAGGCACGATCGGGATTTCATGATCGTGCTCGGCCACAACGAGTTGATGTCCACGCGCAAGTGGGGCAGCGAGGAAGCCCTCGCGACCATGGCGTACGAGCGCATCAAGGGCATCACCAAGCGCCCCCACTTCCTGATCGGCGGCTACGGCATGGGCTTCACCTTGCGCGCCGCGCTGCGCACGCTGCCCGAGGATTCGAAGCTCACCGTCGTCGAACTGGTGCCCGAGATCATCGAATGGGCGCGCGGGCCGATGGCCGAAGTGGCGCAGGGCTGCCTCGACAATCCCCGCGTCAACTTGGTCATGGGCGATGTCGGCCATGTGATCGACGGATCGCGCGCCGCCTATGATGCCATTCTGCTCGACGTCGACAACGGCCCGGACGGCCTCGTACGCGAGGACAACAACCAGATCTACTCGAAGACCGGCCTGCGCGCCGCGCGCAATGCGCTGACGCCCGACGGCGTGCTGGCGATCTGGTCCGCCGGCCCCGACCCCGCCTTCACCCGCCGCCTGGAGCGCGCCGGGTTCAAGGTGGACGAAGTGAAAGTCTCTTCGCGCAGCAACGGCAAGGGCCCCAAGCACGTGATCTGGTTCGCCACGCCGGAGTGATTCGAAGGAGTAATCGAACTCCGACAGTGTCAAACGGGGCGGGCATGACGCCGCGCGGCTTAATCGTAGCGGGCGGCATCGGACTCTTGCTCGCATTGGCTGCACGGTCGTTCGTCCCGGACTTGCTAAAGGCCGCCCCCAAAGGTTGCGCGCGTTTTACGGCAAGCTCCGGGCCGCTCGTAGCCCATGCCGGCGGCGGTACGCCGGACGCGGTCTATCGCAACGACCGGGTAGCGCTGGACCTGGCAGACCGGCATGGCTTCAAGGTCATCGAACTCGATTTCATGGAAAAGGGCGGTCGGCTGGCTCTCGGGCACGGCAATGCCCAGGCCAGCCCGCTCACCCTTGAGGAATTGCTGGACTGGCTCGATCGCCATCCCGGCATCTCGATCGTCACCGACATCAAGAGCGATAACCTGAACGGCCTGAAGTTGCTGAAGGCCGCTGCCGGGCGCCGTATCGACCGCTTCATTCCCCAGATATACAGCACGGCCGAATTCGCGCCCGTCGTCGCTCTGGGCTATCCCGCCCCGATCCTCACGATCTACCGGCTGCAACCGGGCAAGGACGAATGGATCCCTGCCGCGAATGCCCTGCCCCTGCGTGCCGTCACCATGCCGGTAAAGCAGCGCGCACTGGCTGGACGGATCGAGCATCCCGTCTATCTGCACACCGTCAATCAGCCGATGCCCGGCTACGGGCTTTACACCGACTGCCTGATCCCCGCAGATCCCGGTTCTACCGATACACCGGAGGCCCGTTAGCGGGAGTATCGCCTATCGGCCCGGCAGGCTGCGATTCTCTCGTGCCTGAATCCGCCGTGCCTTCGCCCGTCCCGCAGCCGCTACCAGAACGCTGGTGCTCAGCAGGATACTCGAGACCAGAACGCCCACCGCCACCAGTCCCGGCGGGCTGAAATCGGTGCGGGCATCGAGTTCCACCCATTTGCCGAGCTTCACGCTGGCGCGGGTGGTCTGGCGATCCTTGGAAAGACGCATCTCGGCTCCTTCTTGCTATTGCAGAAGGATTAGCCGTCTTGCGTCAGCCGATCCAGCCAGGCCTGGGCCTGCTTCGGCTCGCCCACCGCATGGGACGACACCGGGCCGCGCGCGGCGAGGAATTCGGCGTGGAGGGCAAAAGGTTCCATATCGAGCTGGTCGCGCAAGTCGTCGATCTCTTCGGCCAGATCGGCAAGGCCGTCCACCATGGGCGCGGCCTTGGCGCGGGCCTGCTTGTCCTTGTTGTGGCCGAACAGGCCCCATTGCCCCGCCGCCGTCACCCGCAGCGCCTCGACCAGCGCGGTGCGATATTCGATTTCGAGTTCGGCGCGGCGCGTGTCCATGCGCTCAAGACGGTCTGCTTTGGCCATGGACCGCTCCTGAAGCGTCCACGGCCCACCGTCAACTTACCAGAGGGCGTCAACTTACCAGAGAGCGTCAACTCACCAGAGAATGCCGTGCTTGTCCGGCACGATCGGCGGCGGTGCTTCCTCGCCGATGGACTGGAGGAGATCGATCTCGATCGTGCGGCACATGGCATTGAGCGGCAGGTCGTGGACGGTATTGGCGAAAGGATCGACCAGATCGTCGCCGATCGCCAGCACGGCCAGGAACATTACGCCCGCCAGGGTGGAACCCAGCGGCGTCGCCACGCCCAGCGTCTCCACCAGGCCGATCGGCAGCAGGATGCAGAACATGTGCGTGAAAACGGTGGGGAAGAAGCGGTACTGATAGGGCAACGGCGTGTTCTTCAGCCGCTCCATGCCGCCCTGCGAATTGGCGATGTCCACCAGCACAGCTTCCATCTGCGCCTGCTGGATGGTGTCGATCCAGCCATTGCGGCGCGCCTCATCGATGCGGCGGCCGGTATCATCGAGGATGCCGTTGGCCACATTGACGCGCTCCAGCGATTCGTCGGCGCCTCCGCGCGACAGCATGCGCAGCACTTCCTCATCCGGCTTGATCCGGCGAAGCTGGCAGCGCAGCGCATTGACGTAGGCGATCTGCCGCAGCACCACCCGCCGCTTCAGCTCGGTCGCTTCGGGATCGGGCATGAAGTTGCGCGCGGCACGCGCGATGTTGCGACTGGCATTGATCATCAGCCCCCACAGCCCACGCCCTTCCCACCATCGCTGGTAGGCCGAATTGCTTCTGAACCCCAGGAACAGCGCCAGGGCAGAGCCGAACAGCGTCACCGGCAATTCCGGCGCGTGGAACGGCAGCATGAAGTACGTCACCGTGACGATGACGTCCCATACGAACAGCAGGGTAATCGGCTTCCAGATCTCTCGCAGGATCTGGACGGGTTGCAGCGAAGGCGTAACGATCATCGCTTGATGGAATCTCCGTGCGCCGCGGTTGCGGCATTGGAGAGCGCGACCGAGGTTCCCGAAACCGGCCTCAGGGTGAACCAGTCAGCCCTGTCTACCGCCACCAGGAAGCCCAGCACGCCCAGGCCGAACAGCAATAGCAGAAAATTGCCGACAAGCGATTGGCGAAGGCGAGCCCGCTCGGCGTCAGTTACATGGCGCATGGAGAATCTCCTTTTCCAGTCACGCGAACCGATAAACTGGGGAAGGATGATTTCGTTTGCATCGATAGTTTGTGACATTCTTTTGCTGCGATGCAGCAGTCACGATGTGCGGTGCAGCGGAAACGACGAGGCGTAAACCGCCCCGCGAACATATTTTGAAATGAAAAGGAAATTGGACGGACCAGGGGCGGCGGTAATCGCGCGCCCGCGATCAGAACGGCAGGATATCCTTTGCCAGGATCAGCGCGAGTGCGCAGCCGCACACAAGCACGGCGCGCAGGACGTCATCCTGCCGAAGATTACGGGCGCCATGCGCAAGAGCGACGATACGAGCCATGCCTGCGACATTGCACGCAGACCCCTTGCGAATCCGTTAAAACCCCTGCCTCCTGCGGAGACCTCCTGCCGAGATCAACGCGCGGGCATCTGCTGGCTGGAGCAGTGGAACGAGCCTCCGCCCGCCAGCACCGCATCGGCCATGACGCCCACGACATCGCGATCGGGGAACAGTGCGGCGATCGTCGCCACGCCTTCTTCGTCGTGCGCGGTGCCGTAGATCGGCACGACCACCAGCTTCGAGGTGATCGCGAAGTTCATGTAGCTGGCCGGTTCGATGCGGCCGTCCTCGCTCTCCACCCGGCCCGGCGAGGGCACTTCGCGCACCGTCACGCCCGCCGCTTCGGCGCGCGCCTTGGCATCGGCATAGATCGCCGCATTGGGATCGTTCGGCCCGGTTCCGCGCGGCAGGGCCAGCACGTTCGGCGCCACGAAGCGGGCGAGGTTATCGACGTGACCGTCGGTATGGTCGTTGATCAGGCCGTCGCCCAGCCACAGCACGCGGTCGTAGCCGAGATCGCGCTTCAGGCGCATTTCCAGATCGCCGCGCGTCAGGTGCGGGTTGCGATTCGGGTTGAGCAGGACCTGCTCGGTCGTCGCCACCAGACCGGTGCCGTCTCCGTCGATCGCACCGCCTTCGAGAATCCAGTCGGCCGTCTCGACCTCCAGCCCGGCATCGCGCGCCAGTTCGGCGCCGATTTCCTGGTCGCCGTCCATCAGGTACTTGCCGCCCCAGCCATTGAAGCCGAAGCGCATCGCCCTGAGCGCACCAGTGCCGTCGGACACCACCAGCGGCCCGGTATCGCGCAGCCAGACGTCGCCGTAGCGGCGGACTTCCAGCTTTACCTTCGAAGATACCAGCGCAGCCGCCCGCGCCCGGTTGGCCTCGTCCCGCACGACAAGGCGCACTTCCTGCCCCGATTCGGCCACGGCGGAAGCGAACTGTGCCATCTGCACTTGCGCGGCTTCCAGAAAGCCCGGCCACTCCACGGGATCGTGCGGAAAACCGATCCAGATCCAGTCCTGCGGATGCCATTCGGGGGGAAGGGCGAACGTCACGGGCAACCTCCTTGAGCCGCAGCACAAGGCTTGTCGCCGCGGGAACGGCCGAGCCGATAGAAGACTCCGGCCGATGCCGCAACAATCCCTGACGCCTACCCCGCAGATGCTTGCTCTCCGGCAATGGGGCAGGCAGGAAGCCGGAATGGATGCCGAACCGAAAGCCGACTGGACCGGCGCGATCGCCCGCGCCCGCGCCCACGCCCCTTATCTTTCCAGCGCGCTCGACCGGCTTCCCGCCCTCACCGAACGGCTCGCCGCCGGAGACGGCGCGGCGGCGCTGGACTGGGCCCGCGCGGCGGGCGAAGGCGCACCCGGCGTCGGCGCGGCGCTGCGGCGCGAAAAGCAGGCGCTCGCCCTGGCCCTCGCGATCGGCGACCTGGCCGGGGCTTTCCCGCTGCTCAAGGTGACGGGCGAACTCTCCGCCCTGGCCGACCGCGCGCTCGATGCCGCCATCACCGAAGGCATCCGGCGCCGTGTACCGGACGCGCAGCCGGCGGGCTTCCTCGCCCTCGCACTCGGCAAGCACGGCGCGGGCGAACTCAACTACAGTTCGGATATTGACCCGATCCTGCTGTTCGATCCGCTGCTGCTGCCCCGCCGCGAGCGCGACGAGCCCGGCGAAGCCGCCCAGCGCGTTGCCCGTGCCGTGGTGGAAGTCCTCGCGGGGGTGACCGACGAGGGCTACGTCTTCCGCACCGACCTGCGGCTGCGACCGGCGTCCGAAGTCAGCCCGCTGGCCATCTCGATCAACGGCGCGCTGACGCATTACGAATCCTCCGCGCTCGCCTGGGAACGCGCCGCCTTCATCCGCGCCCGCGCCTGCGCCGGAGACGTGGCCGCGGGCGAGGCCTTTCTCGCCGCGATTCGCTCTTTCGTCTGGCGCAAGAGCCTGGACTTCGGCGCCATTGCCGAGATCGGCCGCCTTACCGCGCAGATCCGCGCCAATACGCGCGGCAGCGTGACCGTCGGCCCCGGCTTCGACCTCAAGAAAGGCCGCGGCGGTATTCGCGAAGTGGAATTCTACGCCCAGACCCACCAGCTGATCCACGGCGGCCGCAACCCCGCCTTGCGCCTGCGCGGCACCCGCGCCACGCTCGATGCCCTGGCCGAGGCCGGACTGGTCCCACCCGAAGACGCCCGCCTGCTGGGCGACAGCTACGACCGGCTGCGCACCGTCGAGCACCGCCTGCAGATGATGCAGGACCAGCAGACGCATTCGTTGCCGGTCCGGGAAGACCTGCTGGACGAAGTGGCCCGGCTCGACGGGCTGCCGGACGGCCAGGCCCTCGTGGACGAACTCACGCAGATCACCGAGGCCGTGGGCGAGCGCTACGACGCCCTGGTCATGGCCAACCTGCCCACCGGCACGACGGTTTCCGTGCCCGCCCCGGCGCAGGAAGACCTTCGCGACGAGCTCATGCGCATGGGCTTTGCCGACCCCGATGCCACGGTCGCGCGGATCGAAGGCTGGCTCTCCGGCCGGATGCGCGCGCTGCGTTCCGACGCTGCCCGGCTCGCCTTCGAGGCGATCCGCCCCGGCCTGCTCGCCGCCCTTGCCGCCGCGCCCGAACCGGAACGGGCCATGGCCCGCTGGGAGCAACTGCTCAACAACCTGCCGACCGCGATCAACCTGTTCCGCCTGCTGGAGGCGCGCCCGGCCCTGATCGAACGGCTCGCCCGCATCCTCAGCCTGGCCCCGCCGCTGGCCGATGCCCTGGCCCGCCGCGCCGACCTGCTGGACCCGCTGATCGACGCCAGCGCCTTCGACCTGCCGGGCAGCCTGCCCGAGCTGATCGCGGAATTCTCCCGCTTCGAACCGGGCGACGATTACGAGCGCAAACTCAATACCGTGCGGCGCAAGGTCGGCGACCGCCGCTTCGCGCTGGGCGTGCAACTGATCGAAGGGGTGAACGATCCGCTCGATATCGGCCATGCCCTGGGCCGGATCGCCGAAGCCGCGCTGGTCGTGCTCACCGACGCGGCCGTGGCGGAATTCCGCGAGGTTCACGGCATGGTGCCGGAGAGCGAACTGGTGGTGCTGGGCCTTGGCCGCATGGGCGGCGGCGTGCTCACCCATGCCTCCGACCTCGACCTGATCTACCTCTTCACCGGCGATTTCGCGGGCGAATCGGATGGACGGCGCCCGCTCGGCGCCACGCTCTACTACAACCGCCTGTCCCAGCGGGTCACCGCCGCGCTCTCGGTCCAGACCGCCGAAGGCGCGCTCTACGAAGTGGATACCCGCCTGCGCCCGTCCGGCGAACAGGGACCACCCGCCGCCAGCCTCGAAAGCTTCGCGCGCTACCAGCAGGAGCAGGCCTGGACCTGGGAACACATGGCGCTGTGCCGCGCACGACCGCTCTACGGCTCCGGCGAAGCGAGAACGCGGCTCGGCACGATCATCCACGACGTGCTCACCGGCCAGCGCGATCCGGTCAAACTGCGGAACGACGTGCTCGAAATGCGCGCCCGCATGGCGCAGCACAAACCCGCCAAGGGTCCGCTCGACGTCAAGCTCATGCGCGGCGGCCTCGTGGACCTCGAATTCCTCGTCCACTTCACCCAGTTGCAAAGCGGCCGGGGCCTCGATGCCGATCTTGGCGAGGCCCTGCGCCTGCTGATCGATGAGGGCAGGCTCCCCGCCCAGCTTGCCGAAGCCCACGACGTGCTGACCCGCCTGCTCGTCGCCGCCCGGCTGCTCGCACCCGATTCGCTGAGGCCTGTGGACGCCGCCTGCATGGCGCTCGTGCGCGCATGCGGTTATGGCCACTGGCAAGACCTCGAAACCGGCCTTGCCCAGGCCCGCGCACGAGTTGCCGCGGCATGGGCCCAGGCCTTCGACGAAACCCTGGAGACCACCCGATGACCACCCGTCCCGCCGCCGGCGATACCTTCCCCGACATCGCCCTCGAAACGCCAGAAGGAGGTAGTGTGAAGGCCTCCGACTTTGCAGGGCGCAAGCTGGTGGTGTTCTTCTATCCCAAGGACAACACCCCCGGCTGCACCACCGAAAACATAGATTTCTCGGCGCTGAAGGACCAGTTCGAGGCGGCCGGGACCGCGCTCCTGGGGGTCAGCAAGGATACGGCGAAGAAGCACCAGAACTTCATCGCCAAGCACGATCTCAAGGCCCCGCTCGCCACCGATGCCGAGGAGAACGGCCTCTCCGACGCGCTCGGCATCTGGACCGAAAAGCAGAACTACGGCCGCACCTACATGGGCATGGTCCGCACGACGTACCTGATCGGCCCGGACGGAAAAATCGCCCATGTCTGGGACAAGGTGAAGGTCAAGAATCACGCGGCCGAAGTGCTGGAGGCCGCAAAGGCGCTCTGATGACCCGTTCCGTTGCCGCAGCGATTCGCGAAGCGCTGCTCGAATGCGATCCGCGCGCCAAAGTGATGGCGACGCGCAAGGTGGCGCGTGACTGGCGTCTCGGCCGCCTTTCCTTCGATTTCGACGTGGACATGCCGGACGTCCCCGGGCGCCCGGATGCGCCCGAACTGCTCCCGCCAAGCCGCATGCCGAAGCGCGGCAAGGGCGGCTCGGAACGCGGCAGGATCGCGCTCTGGCATGCCCTCGCGCATATCGAATTCGTCGCCATCGATCTCGCGCTCGACATGGCGGGCCGGTTCGGAGGCGAGATGAACAAGGCCTTCGTCAGCGACTTCCTGTCGGTCGCCGCCGACGAAGCCCTGCATTTCGCCGTGATCGAGCGCCACTTGCGCGGCCTCGGCAGTCACTACGGCGCCTTGCCCGCGCACGAAGGACTATGGGAAGCGGCGCACAAGACGCGACAAGACGTTGGCGCCCGCCTCGCCGTGGTGCCGATGGTGCTCGAAGCACGCGGGCTGGATGTTACCCCGGCCACACTCGACCGGGTCAGGGCCAGCGGCGACGGTCGCGGCGCGCGCATCCTCCAGCGAATCCTTGACGACGAAATCCGGCACGTTCGTTTCGGCGCAACGCATTTCGCCGCAGTCGCCAAACGGTTGAACGAGGACCATGACTCGCTCTGGAAAACCCTGGTTTCCCGCCACTTTGGCGGGGCCGTTAAGCCGCCGTTCAACGACTCGGCGCGCCTCGCTGCCGGTTTATCGCGGGATCTTTATGCCGATCTTGCCTGATCGCAATCGTTCGGCATAACTCCCAATCAGAGACGGCGGGGGGTTCCGACCATCTCCAGAACTAGGGTTTGCGCGGTGCGCCTTCGTGCGCGCCGTAATAAATACAGGCGTCGTGGCCTAACGGCTCGCGGCGGATAACAAGGTATTGCGAGTGGTCGTAACGAATTTCTTCGCCAAGTTCCGCGCAGTGACCGGTGCCGTCGCCGTCGCAGGATCTCTTGTCGCCGCTCACCCGGCGATGGCCAACAGCAGCGCCGCCGCTGCCGACATTTCCGCCCCGCTTCGCTCGGCACAGTCCGCGAACCAGTCGGTCGGCGGAGAAGACGAACAGTTCCGCAATCTCTTCAGCTCCTGGCAGAACTTCGAGGAAACCGGCCTCGCTTCCGCCAAGGCCAAGCCCTCCATTCCCGGTGCAGCCAAGCTCGGCGCGGTCTCGATCCCTTCGCGTACACCGCTTGAAGGTCTCAAGCTGACCAGCAGCTTCGGCATGCGCAACCACCCCATTCTCGGCGGCCGCCGCGCCCACAAGGGCATCGACCTCGGCGCCCCGATCGGCACCCCGATCTATGCCACGGCTGACGGCGTCGTCAGCAAGGCTTCGTGGTTCGGCGGTTACGGTCTCTACGTCTCGCTCGAGCACGGCGGCGACCTCGAAACCCGCTACGGCCACATGTCGCGCCTCAACGTTGCCGAAGGCCAGATGGTCCACAAGGGCGACGTGATCGGTTTCGTCGGCACCACCGGCAACTCGACCGGCCCGCACCTGCACTATGAAGTCCGCGTGGACGGTGAAGCCGTCAACCCGATCCCCTACATGCAGGGCGATCGCATGGCCGCGGCAGACAACGACGCCACCGGCGGCTGATAGAGTTCCAGATCGGTCAGGCGCTGCACCAAGACAGCCCGGCCACAACGGTTTGGAGAGGAGGGAAGAGGCGGCCGAAAGGCCGCCTTTTCTTATGGGCGCCTTGCTTTAGCCAGCGCCCGGGATAAGCGTCACGATATACGCGACAGCACGAACTGCGCGCGCTCCTCGATCATAGCCAGAGGCAGCGAAACGAGCTTGTACTCCAGATCGGAATATACCTCGACCATCGCCTGGTACGTGTCCTCGGCTTCCCTCAGCGATTGCTTGCGCTCTGCATCCTGTGCGAAAATGGCAGGCCATGGAGGCGCGATGAAGACCTGCTCCGCATAACGGTAGTTCTCCGCTGCCTGCCATATCGAAGCGGGTACCGGGATCCCGCATAAGCGCAAATATCCGATAACATCGGGAATGCCCCGATCGAAAACGACAGGCCCCGAGAGCGAGGCCGCCTTGCGGTACGAGTCCATGTCCCGCGCCAGCATCCTGGCCGCAAAAGCCTCGCGATCGGCCCAAGGCAAGGCGCTGCCCGCTATGCCTACCTGCTCCTGGATAATCGCCCTGCCTGCCTCCAGCATATGGTGAAGGCCCTCTCGGGCGAGCGCGGCGATGAGGCTGGTTTTCCCGGCCCCCGGACCTCCGGTGATGACATGAAGATGTTTCATGACGGCCTCGCGTGAGTGCGCCGCGACAGCCATCGGCAGAACGGGGCGTTGAGCCTATGGCATCATAGGCAGCATAGCGTCTCGACCTCGTGGGCCATGCCTTCACGAGAAGACCGACACACGAGCGCGTGGCGCTGTATGGATCTGGGTAATGCTTGGAGAGGATTGGTGTTGGTTGCGGGGGTAGGATTTGAACCTACGACCTTCAGGTTATGAGCCTGACGAGCTACCGG
>NZ_BLJH01000051.1:0-17495 GCF_009811895.1 Novosphingobium sp. TCA1
TCTGCAAAACCCCCGGAATCACACGAACCTCAGCCGCTCAACCCCTTTCGAAACGGCCTCTGAGGGTGCGGCTTTGTGCGTTGGTTTCTTGTGTGAACTGTTGATGCTGCCTTGGATCGTCAGGTCGGCGTGTTGGCCGACTTAGGCCAACTCCATTTTCCCTTATACAAATAATATTTGGTTTGCGGTTAAGCGCCATAATGAACCTCGCGCTATGAAGCACATGAAATGGCCACCTTTGCCCTCGCTGATGCTTTACGTTCACGGTCTTCCTTATTGTCCATTGCAGCGCCAAGCTGGGCAAGGACGCCGCCGAGCACGCCGCCCACGGACATCTTTGCAAATTCCTTGCATGAGAGGGACGCGACCATCGCGCTGACCTGCTCGGCTTCATCCGAACGGCGCCAGTCATCGTCAACGGGGGGTGGTGCAGAGCGCATCCAGCGAGGCGTATATCGATGAACGCTCTTGGGCGTTAGAATGCGGTAGACGTTGGAAGTCTGCTTGAAACGAGGTCCAGGCCCATCGGCTTCAACCCGTTTGAACCGGCGCTGCCGGATGATGAAGCCGATGACTTCCAGCACGGCGAGAGCGCGCCTGACTGTGGAACGGCCAAGCCCTGTCGCTTCAACGAGGTGGTCGTAACTGGGATAGACTTTCCCGGCGCACAGGCGCGCCAGCTTGGTCAGCTCTTCGTAGATGCGCACAGCCGAGGCCGTAAGGGTCGTGAGCAGCCTTTCAGATGCAGTGAGGCTGCGTAGGCCCGCCTTGTGCTCGCGCAACAGCTTCCTCCCGGCATCGAGTGCATACCTGGCCTTGGCCAGCATGCGATCAGGCTCGCCCTTGCTCGGCACCTGGAAGAAGGTTTCTTCGAAGGTGTTCGCCTCGAGGCTGCCCGCCCTTACAGGTGCCCCGGTGCGATGCTTCGCGCCGGAACGGGACTTTTTAGTATTAACTGGGACACCGGACAGCACACTTTGTGCCGTATCACCGACTGCATAGATCCCCATCGTCATCCTCCTTGATGGAGGCTGGACCAGGCAAAGAGGTTCCTTGGCGCAGAACGCGCATCCTTGCATCGGGGACCGGGATCGGTTATGTCGGGTCTAATGTAATGGACCGTTAGCGGTTGGCGCCGCTGACATACCCGATCGAAATTCGATCGCTGAAAATGGGATGCCCGGCCTTAGCGCCGGGTTTTCCTTTATTTGGTCACAGCCAAAAACTCCTGCTTCAGAAACAATTCACCACCGATGCGGCATTGCCTCGCTGTAGTGTAAGCATGCGATCGAGAGCTGATGCATGCGCGAAAGACAATTGAATCGGTTCTCATTGAATGGCTGCATCGCAGTCGAAGCCAAAGAGGTTTGACTCGTGCTTTGACACGGAAAACTCATTTTTCTTTCGTGCTTTGACACGGAAAAGTGTGCTTGCGATGATCGTAGGCAGAGTCTGCTTGCACCCGTTCCGCAGAACAGTTCGTGTTTTGACACGGAAAACTACCTGATGGCGAGCGTAGGCCAAGTCCGGTCGCCCCGGTCCCAAACAAGAGTTCGTGCTTTGACACGGAAAACCCTGCTGAGAGGGACGATCTCGTTGACGGCTTCAGGGGGACGGACGATTCGTGCTTTGACACGGAAAACCTCTGATGGGGTTCTTTGTTCGTGTCTCAAGCAGTACGTAGAGCTCAGGTATGACTTGTACTGCAATACTCATGCATCAATCGAACAATGGAAGTGTCTGATTGTCCAATTGCGTGATTGGGATGGACGAGAACAACACGATCGTCTTTATCTTAGGTCGCCCACCACGAGCCGACGGTATTTTCTCTTCGGCTAGGCGAACCTCATATTCCGGCAGAGTCTGGTCTTCAGCTACGACGCGTAGTTGCCTTTTGAAGTGCTCAAGTCCCCGCTTATCAGTTGCGCATCCAACTCTTTCAGCAAGAGTTTCCATGTCAATTTCAAAGCCCGTTTCGTCAACGCAATTGAATTTGGCCAACTCATACAATCGCCGTTCAATCGGGCCGAGTTTGAAAAATCCCAAATGGTAAGCGGCAATGCGCTTGTCCTGCAGGATGGCGCGATATAGCCAATCGCATACCATCACTTCGATTTTCTTGACCCTGCGATCACCATTGCTGGATTTGATGTACTTAATATCGGCCTTCAGAAGCCACGAGAAAGCGCTGTCCGAACCTTCTCCCCCGGTCTCAATGTTCGTGATGATCTGAGTGCCTTGGAGGCGAGCCAGGGAAGCTTTGAGCATGTCATAGGATCGGGCTGACGGGTTGGTGCTCGTCACGCGAAATAAATCATTCGCGGTGAAGCTCATCACCCGGTCGACCCTTTCACCGCGATCCATGCGTTCAGCCATGAGGCTGGCGATATATAGAAGAATTTCCTTGTCATAAATCGTAGCAACCCCTGTTTTACTGGGGTTGATCTCGATCCGCGCGGAGCCGTTTTCAAAGACCATGGGGGTCATTTGAGGCCGTTTGGAGAGGGCAAAGAATGGAAACTCCGCAACCGTTCGCTCCCCATGCACGTCCGCGTACAGTGGGCTGTCGAGTTCGAAGAGGTCGCGTTGCTGGATATCCATACCTAGGTGCCTTGAGCGGTTAGCGATCGAAAGCATGGTTCGCACGGTGTGCGATGTCTATCTCGCTTTGTTCCGCGGCTTAGTTTTCCGTGTCAAAGCACGAACATTTGCTGTGGGATGATGGCCTGGGTCCGCCTTGGGCCGCCTAATGGCGCCCCAACGGTCAGGATTCGTGCTTTGGCACGGAAAACCCTCCAGCCTGTTGATTCTGTGTGTCCGGCTGCGCTTAGCTAGAACGTTGCCCGATCTCTGAGACGGACTTCCTTGCGATCCGCGAAGTCCGCGTAGGCAGTCTCGATTTCAGCCATAACGAGATCGATGATCCATTCGCCATGCGAGGCGCGGACATCGTCCCATTCCAAACCGCCAAGCCGGTCAACCACCTGCTTCATCTGGTCGTGGAAGCGATTGATGATGCCAGCGTAGAGTTTGATCTGAGATTCAACACCCTCGCTGGCCCCACCTGCCCCGCTATAAAGGTCACTGACAAGAGCGGCTTCGAGCGGTGAGAGATCCAGTGCAGCTGCTACTGCGCGGAACTCATGCATATACAACGGTCGACGCTTGCTGGGTTCCGGGTGGAACACGTTATGGGTTCGGGTCTTTGAAAGACCAATTTTAACTGCCAGATCGCGGTATTGTAGGCCGTCCTGCTTCATTCGGCATAAGACATAGTCAACGAAACCAAATGATTGGACCGGGCTCTCAGTAAGCTGGTCCGTTTCAAATGTTGGTGCCCCCATCGCCAATCCTCCGGTAATGCCTTCTAAGCGATACCGAAAGGAATGGCCGTTGCAAACCCCTCGCAAGTGCGAAGAAGCAATATCGCAGAAATAACTATAATCCGTCAGTTAATTGATTTTACTCCGGGCGCGCCAGGCTTGAGTAATTTGCGATATTCTGCGGCTTCGTCCGATGTAAGTCCAATCTTAAGAAGAACTTCCGTCCGGTTTGCCTCGACCATGAAATCAAACATGATTACCGAGAGGGCGTCCGCAAATTCGATTGAACTTCCAATGGCCTCCTCAATGGCCTTGGATGACGTGGATATTTTGTCAGAGCTTGATTCGAGGATTTCAACTTCGAGAGGAATTTCTCCTTTACTGGGTATCATCTGAAGATGCTTAATTATGTGCTGGGGCTTGCGCCTCGTAGTCACTGAATTAGCAAGTTTTGCGCGATCATTTATCATGTCGCCAAATGATGAATGCTTGAGAGAACTGTTAGAGTGCAGGCGTATGCACTCCGTGGTTAGACGGAAGTAGTATTCCGACACATCCATTCGATATGTGTTCTGTTCATTTGACATAATTACTTACCGATCCCCGCTCGAATCAGCCATCCAGCTGCTCCCCAACCTTGTACGATAGGATAGATTGCAAAATTTCCAACGATCCATGTGGGTTATGAAGATTATGCTCAACAGTGAAGCACTTATGCGAGCGTGATAGCCCTGAAATGTAGGTTGTCCCCCATTTGGGACAGCAGTCCCGCTGGTAGGACCGTGGTCCCTGCAACAGGACAGCGGTCCCGTTGGTAGGACGGCGGTCCCGGATACGGGACAGCGGTCCCGCTTGTAGGACAGGGGTCCCGGATGCAGGACGGCGGTCCCGCGCGTGGGACAGCGGTCCCGTGAATGGGACCAAAGGGCCGATTCGGGGCGACATTTCCAGCTCGTCGGAAAAGAACGTCCAGTCCCCAAGCATGTTCCTGCTTTTCCGGCTTGTCGGTGTGGTGAGGTGTTCGCCAGCCTTCCTTTGGGCGCGCTGAAATGCGCTCGATTGAAGGAGACTCATATATGAAGACCCTGCTCAACCGCGGCGTGAGCCGTGAAGCCACCGCAGCTGCAGTCATCGGCCTTGCCGCAGCTGCCGTTGCTTTCGCCGGCCCGGCATTCGCCGGCGCCGACACCACCTTCGACACCGCGCTGACGCAGTTCACCGGCTTCCTCGAAGGTTCGGGCGGCAAGATCATCACGGTGCTCTCGCTCGCGGGTGGTATCGTCGGTCTCGCCTCGGGCCGTTTCAGTCTCGGCCAGGTCGCGATCCCGGTCGGCGTCGGCGTCGGCGCCGGCACCGGCATCCCGATCGTCACCTCGACCGTCACCGCCACGATCTGACCCGACTGCCGGCGAAGTAGCAGCTTCGCCGGCACCTTTTGGAAGGTGGCGTGGCATGGCAGCCGACAAGTATGTGATCCCCTTTCATCTCGACGATCCCGAGTTGATCGGCTTCTGGACGCTTGATGAGTTCCTCGCGATGGTCCTCCCCTTCATCTGGGGAATCCTGTCCCAACACATCGTCTTCGGGATTGGCTTTGCCTTCCTGGGGTGGTGGGCTTTGCGGAAAGCCAAGGCAGGCCGGGCAACATCGTGGTTGATCCATCTTGCCTACTGGCATTTGCCAGGCGGGTTTCCGTCGCTGCGGGCCACGCCGCCTTCCTACCTCCGACTGATGGTGGGCTGACATGGAATTTTCGTATCAGCACGCGCAGAGCCAACGCATCCTGCGCCAGCGCAACATGCTGGGGGTCACGGCCCTCGTACTGGCAGGCGTCGTCGCCTTGCTTCTCCTCTTCTCAGTCACGCGCAGCCGCGAGATCGTGCTCCAGCCCGTCCTGCGTTCGCCGCTGACGCTGTCGAGCGCGGGCGTCTCGCGCGAGTATCTCGAGCTGATGACACGCGACACCGCGATCCTGACGCTCGATCGCTCGCCCGGCAGCCTCGACTACTGGATGAAGTCGGTGCTCGAGATCGTATCGCCGCGCGCGCAGGGCAAGATCAAGGCGGACCTCCTCGAGATCGTCAACGAGCAGCGCGGCTCGAGCATCTCGCAATATTTCCAGATCCAGTCGATGGAGATCGACACCCAGAACCTGCGGTCCACCGTCACCGGCAAACTGAACACGGTGGTCGGCCAGAAGGTGGTCTCCAGCGACATTCGCACCTTCCAGTTCACCTGGGAATATTCGGGGCTCTCGCTGAAGCTGATCGGCTTCGGGATGGTCCAGCCAGAAAAGAAGAAAGGCGGGCTGTCATGACACCCACCCAATACCTGATCGGCTCGGCCATCGCCGGCGCCGCGCTGTGCTCGCGCATGTGCATTGTGAGCCGCATGACGGGCGCGCTGCTCATTGCCGCTTCGGCAATGGGCATTTCGGCGCCTGCTCTGGCGCTGGGCGACCAGACGCTGATGGCCTCGGACGGCAGCCAGGTCGAATGCAGCGCCTCGGCGCGCGACCTGACCCGGATCAGCCTTGTCGAAGACGAGTTTGCGTCGGTCTCGAAGATCAACACGGGCAACCCGGCAGATGATTTCAGCGTGGTCAACGAGCCAGTTCGCGGCGACATCTACCTGTCGGTGCCCGATGGTTTCGCGCGCCCTGCCCTGTCGTTCTTCGCGACCTCCAAGCGCGGCTACGTCTACAAGTTCATCTGCAGGATCGCAGGCGATCAGGCAGTGCAGGTGTTCATCTCGAACCCGGCGATCGCCAAGGCCGATGCCGCCGAGGCCGGGCCGCGAGGCGTGCAGCAAGCCAGCTCGCAGGATCGCGCGATCGAGCTGGTCCAGGCGATGTACGGCGGTCAGATCGTCGATGGGTACGAGATGCGCCAGCGCTCGCTTCGCCCGGTCTACGTGGGCGACCTCAAGGTCCAGATGATCGCGGAATATCGCGGCTCGGAAATGACCGGCCGGGTTCTGCGCATCGAGAACAAGGGGACGCAGGAAGCGACCCTGACAGAGGCCAGCGTTGCGCCGGCCTCCTCGCTTGCGGTTTCGATCGCCGAGCCCCGCCTCGCGCCCGGCAAGGTCACGACCGCCTACCTCGTCTCTCGCACCGGGAACTGAGCCATGGACTTGAAGGGTATCTTTTCGCGCTCGCGCAAATCCCTCGACGGCCCCGAGGGCGGTGAGGGCGTATCGCCGGTAGCCAATGAGCTGGACGGCAACACCGAAACCCGCCGCAGGCAGCGCATGCTTCTGAGCGGCGTGGCGGTGGTCGGTGTGGTGGCCGCCAGCATGTGGATCTTCTCGGACAACGGGAAGGTCGCAGGGCAGTCGGATGACAAGATCGAGGACGTCCAGGTCTCGACCAAGGATCTGATCAACCGCAATCTCTCTGAGCAGGAGTGGATGGCGCAGTCGGAAAACCGTTTCCAGAGCCAGGAGAACCAGCTCAAGTCGGTGGGCGGCACCAACGCCAAGGTCGCGCAGCTGTCCGAGCAGATCGAGGCGCTGCGCGCGCAGAACCAGTCGATGACCGCTGATGGCCAGCGCGTCGTCAGTGCCTACCAGACCGAGAATGAGCAGCTGCGCCGCCAGATCAATGAGCGGGCTACGCCAGTTGCGCCAGCACCGGGCCCTGCCGCCCTCTATGGCCCGGGCTCCCCGACCTATCAGCGTCCTGGCGCTGGTGGCGACGCTGGACCGGACGTGCCCCCCGTTCGGTCCAGCGAAGTCAAAATGGTCTCCTTCACCGGGGGCGAGACAGGCAACGCCAAGAAGGTCGAGAAGGGCAACACGGTCTATACCGACAGCCCGAACTACCTTCCGCCCAATAGCTTCGCGACCGCCAAGGTCATCGTAGGGGTCGATGCGGCAGCTGGCGTGCAGAGCCAGACCGATCCCCTGCCCGTCGTGCTGCGTGTCACCGGCCCCGCGCGATCGGTCCTTCAGAACGGCAAGCTGCTGACCACCAAGATTCAGGGTTGCCTCATCAACGGCGCCGCGCGCGGTGAGCTGTCGAGCGAGAAGGTCTACGTCAAGCTGCAGAAGATGACCTGCCCGCAGCCCGGTGGCCGCTATGCGGTGTCCGAGGTCAAGGGCTTCATCGCCTTTGGCGGCAAGACGGGCGTTCGCGGCCGCGTCGTGAGCCGCGAGGGCAGCCTCGTCAGCCAAGCATTTATCGCCGGTCTCGTCGGCGGCTTCGGTCGCGGCTTCGCCGCCAATTCCAACAATGCGCTCAACCAGCCCAACGTCATCGTCGATGGCAAGCGGCAGGATCTGTCGATGGGCGACATTGCCAAAGGCGGACTTGGCGAGGGCGTTTCGCAGACCGGCGACATGGTCAGCAAGTACCTGATCGAGCGCGCCGAGCAGTATCAGCCCGTCATCGAAATGCCCACCGGCGTCGATGTCGAAATCGTCTTCCTGGAGGGTGTCTATGTCCGCAACTGAACATCTTGATGGCAGCGCCGAGAGCGCCGTTCCTGACGTGGAGACGGAGCTGAAGCGACCGCTCATGCGTAACGCCTTCCTCTATTTCACCTGCGCGCTGGCCTTTGCCGGTGGCGGGATCGCGACGCTGGCCTATGCGCGCGATTTCATGGCGCCGCCGAGCAAGACCGTCGCCGAGCTGCTGAAAGCGCGCCTGCCCAAGACCAAGGTCACGAGCGTCAATTGCGACAAGGTCGATGGCCTGTGCGAAGTGACTGCCGGCAGCAACCTGTTCTACATTGATCGCACCGCACGCTATCTGGTGATCGGCCGCGTCTACGACATGGAGACGCGCCAGGATCTGACCGCGACGCGGCTCCTCGAGATGAACCCGGACATGCTGCTGGGCGGTTCGGCCAAGGCCAACGCGGCGGGCGCTGACGACAGCGAGCCGGCGCTGGCGGCACGGCCTGCCGCTGCAGCCAAGGCTGCGGCGGCGCCGATCCAGAAGCTGCCGCTGGGTGAGCTGCCCAAGGAAGGGGCGATCGTCTGGGGCAATTCCTCGGGCAAGACCGTTACCGTGTTCAGCGATTTTCGCTGCAGCTACTGCCGCGCGCTGAGCAACACGCTTGCCTCGATGAACGTGCGCGTGGTCGAGCGGCCGATCTCGGTGCTGGGAAGCCGCGACATCGCCGACAAGGTCTACTGCGCCAAGGACAAGGCCAAGGCGCTTCACGCGGCATACTCCGGCCAGGACATCAAGGGCACCGGCCCCTGCAACACGGCGGGTCTCGATGCCAACGAGGCGTTTGCCCGTAAGCACGGCCTGGGCGGTACACCCGTCATCGTGCGCGATGATGGCAGCGTGCTCGAGGGCTATAGGCCCAAGGAGTTTCTCGAGAACTGGCTCAAGGGAGGCCAGTCGTGATGCGGGGGCGTCTTGCCCTTGCGGGCCTCTTGCTGGGTAGCGCAAGCCTCTCGGGCTGCATGTCGCTGAGTGGCAACGTGAAGGGCGATTTCGCCTGCCGCGCGCCTGACGGGATCTGCGCGCCGAGCGGCAACATCGACGATCGGGCGCTGGCCATGATCTCGGGCGATGAAGGCGATCACATGATCGCGCCTGCCGGACCCTATGTGGAACCGCCAAGCGAAGGGCGAGGCTACCAGAAGGCCAGCTCTCCGGTTCGCACGCGCGAACGGGTGCTGCGCATCGTCTTCCCCGCGCAGATCGACGCCTCCGGGCGGCTTCACGAGCAGACGGCGGTTCACGCCGTCGTCGAGCGCGGCGAATGGTCCGAGGCGCTTGCCGGCAATGCGGTGGCCGGTACGGCCGAGGAAGTCGCCGCGGCCGCTGGTCGCGACACGCTTCTGGCCGCTGTCGAGCGCGCCGAGCCGCCGATGATCGAGACGCTCGCAGTCGATCCCGATCTTCCCACCCCCGAGGCCGTCGCCATGGCGCGCGCGCAGGGCAATGGCGGGGAAGTCCAGTCGAGCGATCCGGTCGGCGACATCAAGGATCAGGTCGCCCGCAATCTTACCGCGCCGCGTCGCACGCGCGCGGCGTCCTCCACTCCCAAGCCCCAGCGTCAGGTTGCGCCTAAGCCCCAGGCCAAACCTGTCGCGCAGGCGCCGGCCTCCCAACCGGCGCCTGCCACCCCCCTCACATCCGCGTCTCCTGCTCCGGTCGGCAATGACGGGGTCGCCAGTAGCGTGGCGCAGACGGGACCGATGATCTCGGTGCCACAGCATGCGAGCGCGAAAGGCAAGGCTGCGATTGCGGCCGTTGAAGCTGATCCGGCCATTCGCGGTGCGCTTGGGCGAGCGGAGCCCGAAGCCAGGGCCGCAGCGAAGGAAGCCAGTCCCCTGCCGGTGATGCGGGCCGGGTCGTTTCCGGGGGTGCAGCCATGAATATGTTCAGCAAGATCATGGGCGCAATCCTGGGCGACAATTCGAAGCCAGAGGCAGGGCGCCCTGACACCACGGTCCCTCGCCTCGTCCATTGGCTGCCCTACCGCAGCTACGATCCCAAGACGCACCTGTTCTACAATAGCGCGTCGCGGGGTTTCGTCCTCGAGGCGACGCCGATGATGGGCGCGAACGAGCGCACCTCGGAGATCATGACGCAGTTTCTCTCCGAAGGCGTGCCAACGCCGGGAATGCTGCAGTTCCATGGCTGGATGAGCCCGCGCGTGGGTGAGCGCCTGTCGCAGTGGTATCTGCCGCGCTTCATGGCCGGCAGCGTCTACGAGCGCATGGCCAAGCATCGCACCGAGTACCTGCTCGATGGGGTCTGGAACTCGCTGTCCTCGGCCGCGCCTTTCCATCTGCGCAATCATCGCCTCGCGATTTCCTATGCCACCCCGGAAACGAGCCGGGTGACGAACGAGGAAATCGTCTCGGTCCTCGAAAGCCTGACCTCCTCGCTGGAATCCATCGGCATCCATGCGCGCCCGATGGACCCGCAGGCGCTGATCGCGTGGATCGACGACATCACGTCTCCGACGACCGCGCCCGGTGACGACAACATCATCTACAACCCGTTCGATCCGATCGCGGACCAGGCGGTGCGGCACGATCTGGAAATGAAGATCGAGCCCGACCGTATCCTCCTGCGCACCGAGCGGTTCCGCCCGACGGGCAAGATGGTCGACGAGGCACCGGAGATCGGCGAGATCTATCCCGACGTCTTCGACGTGCGCTCGTTCTCGGTGCGTAACCTGCCGCAGCGCTGGGCGCCGTGGGACATGGCAAAGCTGATCGGCGATATGTTCGCTGACAAGCTGCGCATGCCCTGCCCGGTTTCGACGAACCTGTGCCTCGATTTCCCCGATGCGGAAAGCGAGAGCCTGCGGGCCTCGCGCAAGTTCATGCGCACCACCAGCCTTGCCGATTCCAAGTCGGCGCGGATGCTGCCGCAGCTGAAAGACCAGTCGCGCGAGTGGGAGTTCGTCAAGGATGAGCTTCGGCAGGGCCGCAAGCTGATCCAGGCGTTCTACTCGGTGACGTCCTTCTCGCCCAAGGGCAAGGGCGATGCCAACGAGCGCGTCCTGAAGTCCGTGTACCGCGCCGCGGGATGGGATCTGCTCGACGATCGCTACCTGCAGATCCAGGGGCTGCTCGCGGCGATGCCGATGACGATGGCCAACGGCCTGTCGTTCGACCTGAAAAACATGAAGCGCTTCCGCTCGGTCCTGACGACGACGGCGTCCAGCCTCGCGCCGATCCAGGGCGAGTATCTCGGCGCCAATGTGCCGCACATGATGCTGATCGGGCGTCGCGGCCAGCCCTTCTTCTGGTCGCCGTTCGAGAACAATTCGGGCAACCACAATGTCGCGGTGTTTGGCAAGTCCGGTTCGGGCAAGTCCGTCGCGCTGCAGGAACTGTGCTCCGCCTTGTGCGGTGCCGGGGCCAAGGTGGTGGTGATCGACGATGGCCGCTCCTTCGAGCACTCGGCCAAGCTGCAGGGCGGCGCTTTCGTCGAGTTCACCATGTCCTCGGGCTTCTGCATCAACCCCTTCTCGATGATCGACATGGAAATGGCCGAGCGGGATGAGGACTACCTCATGGACTGCTTCGCGATGCTCAAGTCCATCGTCAACCAGATGGCGCGTCACGTCGACAAGCTCAACGATACCGAGCGCGGCCTGATCGACGGCGCGGTCAACGAGGTCTGGAGCGCCAAGGGCCGCCAGGGCTCCATCGACGATGTGATCGCGGCGCTGACGGAAACCGGCAATCCGCTCGGCGTGGATCTCGGCATCGCCATGCGTCCCTTCTCATCGTCGGGCACTTACGGCCGCTTCTTCCAGGGCGAGGTTTCCTTCCAGTTGAAGGCGAACCTGACTGTCTTCGAGCTGTCGGACCTGTCCTCGCGCGAGGAACTGCGCTCGGTGGTTCTGACCGCGATCATGTTCATGGCATCGCAGATGATGCGCCGCGTGGACCGCTCGATCCCTAAGGCGCTGCTGCTCGATGAAGCCTGGCAGATGCTGAAAGGCGGGTCGATGGCCGACTTCATTGAAGCCTATGCCCGTACCTGCCGCAAATACGGGGCCTCGCTGGTGACGGCGACACAGAGCCTCAACGACTATTACAAGTCCGACGGATCGCGCGCGGCGCTGGAGAACAGCGACTGGTCGGTCATCCTCGCCCAGAAGGAGGAGACCATCAACGACTTCAAACGGCTCGGCCGCTTCGACATGGATGACCATACCGATGCGCTGGTGCGGTCGCTGAAGCGCAGCGGCATCGAGTATTCGGATGTCTTCATCAAGGGGCCGGACATGCAGGCGACCGGAAGGCTCGTCCTCGATGCCTACTCGGCCACCGTCTTCTCCTCCTCGCCCAAGACCTTCGCCGCGATCCACGATCTGCTCGGCCAGGGCCTGTCGATGGATGAGGCGATCGAGCGGGTCGCCTTCCCCAACAATCCTGAAAAGTGGGGCGGTGACGACGCTGTCCCGATCGCAGCGGAGTAAGCGTGATGGCGAGCATCGGGGTGCAGCGTAAGGCCCGTCAGGATCGACAGGACGGGCAGGACCGGGGGACCGACCCGAGGTTCCTCCTCTACGTCCTGCTCCACACCATCGGCTTTCTCGCCGTCACCCTGCTGATGACCTGGGGGGCGTTCGTTCTCTTCTTCGTCGCGATCGGCGGCTTCAGCCTCGATGGGATGATGCACCAGCTCGCCAACCTCACGAGCCGCTACGTCGCGGCCGAGGCTTCGCGCACTGCCGATTTCAAGGTTCTCGTCGCCGTGCTGCACCTCGTTGTGGCCGGTGTGATCATCTTCTTTCGCCGGCACGCCATCGTGCCGCGCGACACTTTGAGCCTGGAGCAAGGCGCATGAGCGAACCGACCTGGAATAGTGAAGCTGGCCCCGAGAGCGAGGCTCTTGCCGCCACCGCACCGACATCCGCACCTGCGCCAGTTATCGCCGCTCCCGCAGCGCCGGCAATGGCCGCCGCGCAGCCGCGCAAGACGGTGTTTGCCGGCTATACCGCGAGCCAGCTGATCCTTGGTGTCGCGGTGGTCGCGATGCTGATCTGGGGCATGTGGGTGACGCGCACGATCATCACCCCGCCGCAGAAGATCGTAAAGGCCAATCTCTCGAGCATCGTCGGCGACTATGTGCAGGCACAGGCGCGCAGCGCCAGCCCTCCCCAGGAGGTCGAGGCCGAGATGCGCAAGTTCATGACGTCGCTCGATGGGGAGCTGCAGCGCCGCAGCGCTTCGGGACAGGTGATCCTTGTCGGCGAGGCGGTGCTCTCGAAGGGCGTCGAGGACATCACTCCTGACGTGATGAAGGCGGTCTATGCCTCGGGCGTGAAGCGGCCGACGCCCGCCTCTGCAGAACAGTTGATGCAGAGCGGCAGCGAAGGTCCGATCCCGCAGGTGCCGATCAATCCGCCCGCGCCTCAGGCTGCTGCTGGAGCAAGCCCATTCGGGCCGATGCCGGACCCCGCTTCGGCCGCCGCAGCGGCGGCGCCGATGGCTGATGCCTCGAGCTTTGGAGGGCCTTATGGCGCAGGCGGTCAGTGAGCCCTTCCCGGTCGAGACAAAGTCCCGCCGCTGGCGGCCCAACATGCGGCTATGGGGTCCGATCGGTCTCCTGATCGTAGGCAGCGCCGCCTATTCCGCGATCTGCGAGTGGCGTGACAGTCACGGTCTTCTCATCAACACTTCGCAATCGCTGCCCAATTGGGCTTTCGTGATCCACAAGACCGCCAGGCCGGAGCGCGGCCAGTACGTTTTCTTCGTGCCGCCCGCTCATCCACTGGTCGTGCGCCACTTCGGCGCGAAGAAGCAGCTGTTCGGCAAGATCGTCTACGGCATGCCGGGAGACATCGTCAGCCATCGCGGCGCCGCGGTGCTGGTGAACGGCAAGGTCGTGGCGCGCATGAAGCCCCGCACCCGCTTTGGTGAGCCGCTTGCTGCCGGACCTGTGGGTGTGATCCCGCCGCAGTGCTACTTCGTTGGCACGCCGCACAAGGACGGCTTCGACAGCCGCTATGCCGCAATCGGCTATGCGTGCGCGAAGAAGATCGTCGGTGTCGGGGAGGCGATCCTGTGAAGCGCCTCCTCGAAAACAGCGCCCTTGTCATCCTGTGCTCGCTGACCTTGTCGTCTGCAGGGCAGGCCAGCGATCACGGCGTTGTCGGCCAGACTTTCCCGGTCATCGAAACGGATCTTCTCTCGGTGATCGAGCAGCGCCTTACCAGGTTGCAGGCATCGGGCGGGATTGACCGGATGAATGCCGAGTTCGCCCGCCGCGCCGAGGCCAAGGTTCGTCGGCCGACGCCGGTTGCCGGGATCACGCCGGCAACGCAGGCGCGGGTCTGGGCCTTCGATCCGACGATCGTCATCGAGAAGGACGTAAAGGATCAGAAGGGCAACTACGTCGCTCGCGCCGGCCAGACGGTGAATCCTCTGGACTTCGTGGCGATGCATCAGGCCCTCGTCTTCGTCGATGGTGACGACAAGGCGCAGATGGAATGGGCGACCAGCCAGTATTCCGACCTCAAGGCCAAGATCATCCTCGTGTCCGGCTCGCCGATCGAGGAGATGACCGCCCGCAAACGGCGGTTCTATTTCGATCAGGAAGGCCGCCTGACCGGCAAGTTCGGGGTGCGCCATACACCCGCTGTCGCCGAGCAGGACGGCAAGATCATCAAGGTTTCCGAAATCAAGCTGAAGGGGGCGAGCTGATGCCGCTGTGGCTCGACATGCTGAAGACGCCAATGGCCGCGCCAGAAACTCCTCGGCTCAAGGCCATGCGCCGTACCTTTCAGGTGCTGTGCATCCTGTGCGCGCTGGGTGTCACGTTCATTTCGCCGCTGACAACCCTGCTGGGCAGGCTCGCGCCTGTGGGCATTGCAGCGCTGCTGGTTTCAACGGCCGTCTACACCGCGCTGTACGTTGCACGAAAGAACCGGGCCGATCAGGCATGGCTCGATGCCGCGACCTCGCAGGAGCCGGTGTCGTGAAGGCGCTGCGCTGCCTTGTCGCGATCTTCGCGCTCCTCTTCGCCTCTGCGCTGGTCGCACCTTCCGCGCAGGCGCAGTCACGCTGCACCGGCAAGTTCGTGAATCCGATCACTGACGTCTGTTGGTCCTGCCTCTTCCCGCTGTCGATCGGGGGCCTCAGCATCTGGCCAAGCACTCGTCCGGACACCAATAACCCGAGCCTGCCAATCTGCGCCTGTGGCAGCCCGATCCCGCGCATCGGGATCGCCGCGGGTTTCTGGGAGCCGGTTCGCCTTGCGGACGTCTCGGTGAAGCCCTGGTGCTTCGTGAACCTTGGCGGAATGAAGATCGCCCCGGGCTTCGACATTGGCCAGGGCCAGTTCACGGGGCCCTCGCAGGTCGGTGGTCAGGCGCAGAACACGTCCAAGTGGCACGTCCACTGGTACGTCTATCCCCTGCTCTACTGGATGGAGATCCTGACGGACTTCCTCTGCTTCGAGCAGGCGTCCTTCGACATCGCCTACATGACCGAGGTCGATCCGCTCTGGCAGGACGATACGCTGACCACGATCATCAATCCCGAGGTCGTGATCTTCGCCAATCCGATCGCCAAGGCGGCCTGCGCCGGCGACTGTATCGCGGCCACTGCGCGCCTCCCCCTCGATGTGACGTTCTGGTGCGCCGGGTGCCAAGGCTCGATGTACCCGATGAATGGCAACATCTCCTCGTCGATCGGCCATGTTCAGGCTTCCCGCCTCGCCCTTTCGCGCTTCGCCTTCAAGATGCACCGGCAGGGTCTCGCGTGGGGCACCATGGGCAGCAAGGGCCTGTGCGACAAGTATCTGATGCCGGTGCTCAAGAAGCAGCAATACCGGATTCAGATGACCAACCCGATTCCGACGGTCAGCGGCAAGATGGGCTGCTCGCCGATCGGGGCCTCGACGCTCCCGCCGCAGACCGGCCGTGCCTACCCCGTCCAGGGCGAGGACATGGGCTACCTCGTCTGGAGAAAACGCAACTGTTGTGTGCTTTAGGAGACATATCCGATGCGACGCAGAACCATGGTCCTGGGCGCGATTGCGAGCCTCACCGCCATCGGCGGCATCCAGGCCATCGCTCAGAACATCGACGGCCTCGACCTTGATGCGGTGCGCAAACGTGCGGCCGCGATGCAGGAGGATGCCCAGACCTTTGCCGATCACGTCAAGGGTCGCGGCGATGCCTTCCGGGAAGAAGCGCTTGCCGTCCAGCAGCAGGGCACCGACAGCCTGACCGATCTGGCCAAGGCGGATCTGCCGATGAACGGCGATGGCCCGTTCGACTTCGACGAAATCATCCAGGGCGCTTCGCAGAACGTGGCGGGGACCAAGGGTGATGCGCCGCAGTTCATCGTCTTTGCCAGCCTCTCGATGCCGCCCAAGGCGCTGCGCCAGTTGATCGCGGATACGTCGAAGGCCGGAGGCATCATCGTCTTCCGCGGCTTCCCGAACAATTCCCTGAAAGCGTTCACCTCCGGGCTCGCCAAGGTGGTCACCGAGAAGGACCAGCTTTCCAATGTCGGGATCGATCCGCGCCTCTTCCGCGCCTTTGATGTAACGGCGGTCCCAACGTATGTCGCGGTGTCCTCCGAGTTCGATCTGTGTGCCGGCCTCAACTGCAAGACGGTGGTACCCCCGCACGATCGCATGACCGGCAACGTCTCGGTCAATTACGTGCTCGAGTCCTTCGTAGACGGTCATGGTCCTGGCGCTGGTGTGGCTTCTGTGGCGCTGCGCAACATGGGCAAGGCCAGCTGAGATGCGGCGGCTCGCCCTTTCCCTGATCCTCCCGATCGCTTTCGCCGGCGCCGGGGCGGTGCTCGCCCAGAGCACGGTTCAGGAGGCGAAGGAGGACGGCAAGAGCTTTGCGACGGACATGCGCGCCAATGACGCATTGGTGCCCAGCGAAACCATGCGTGACCAGGTGCCGGGCTATCAGGGGACCGATTTACCCCAAAGCGGCTACTTCGACGATCCTGACAAGCTGGTGGCCGATGCCGGCGCGCAGGCCAGCAGCAACGAGGCATTCGTGGTCTCGACCGATCGCAACAACACGCGGCCGCAGTTCGACGCCCAGGAGATCCTCGACACGACACGGCGCGCGACGGAGATCGAGGCGAACCCGGACACCTACCTGCAGGGTGAGCAGTTGGGCGGCCAGGCCGGCAGCTGCACGCCCCTGCCCCCCGGTGGCGGCAATGTCAGCTATTACGAGGCGACGTGCAACTACGGGTCCAAACTCGACGAGGTGCCGCGCACTTGCACGTCGACGCTCAACGTTTCAGTCGAGAACCGCACGCTGTGGTACTACCATATGTCCACGATTGGCCCCTACGTCGACCCCGACAGCATGGCCGATGAGATCGCTGCGGGAACCTGCAAGGCGGTCGGGACGGCATCGTACTGCGGCACGATGGCCGAGTATGGGTCGACCGCGGCGGGTAGCTGCAACAAGGATTTTGGCAACCAGCTGCTTCAGGTGATGGAGTGCTCGGTGCAGGCCAGCGTTAAGGGCAACACTATCTTCTCCGGAACATATCCGGTGATTTCGCGCACAACCGGGCAGCATTGGTTCAGGGTCGATAACGCGGCGCCCGTCATTTCGACAAACAAGGTCAACGGCTGCACGGCGCTCGAGAACAATGCGCAATGCGTGGCGCAAAGCGCTGAGGTCTGCACCGACAGCGACCCGCAAACCCGCATCATCAACGGCGTGCCGGTAACGCAGCCCTGCT
>NZ_BLJH01000052.1:0-17415 GCF_009811895.1 Novosphingobium sp. TCA1
AGCTGAAGCACTTCCGCCGTGTTGCCACCCGCTACGAAAAGCTGGCCGAAAACTTCCTGGCCATGGTCCAGCTCGCCTCAATGCGGCTGTGGCTCCGTGCTTATGAGTCTACGACCTAGCTGACCTCAAAGCGAAGTTAAGCCATATAATGGCGTATCCCGTTCCGATAATGGTCCATAATGAATGAATAAACGTAAACTGAAAAGAAGAAATTCCGGTAATCTTATCAGTGTACATCACTTTTTATAACATGAATGTTTCTGATGCTGCCGAAGGGCTCTCTGCCTGCGGCAGACTTTACGAGAGCATCGTGTTCAGCGAAAACGCGTTCGATCTCCGATCGCTTGTCGAAGATCATGCGGGCAACCCCGCTTGTCATTCCGCCCTCATCGCCGACCCTGCCGAGAACAGCGGCCAGATCTTCAAGCGTAGCCTTCTCCAGGCTGCTGTGAAGGGTGCCTTTTGAATCACGATAGGCTGTGCATTCGGTTGCCATACATCGCCTCCTACTTGCGGAGTGAGGATAACCGAACATGTCGAGAGTTTCAGCCAAGAAAATTAGCGTGGGAATAAAAATACCCGCCCGTTTTTCCGGGAGTAAATTAGTCTGGAAGATATGAAAAAAAGACAAAAAAACGAGAAATGCAAATATCATCCTCTCTTAAGAAATTTGTTGCGCTGATTTTGGTGATTTACCTCTGTGCTGGCCTGGAGGGAGGCGCCCTACGTAAATTAGATGGCTGCGAGGTGCGGGGGGCAGCCGGTGGCGAAACCTGCCCGCAGCTTCCGCGCTTCGCGAAGATGACTGCCGGAGTATCGATCCGGCAGCCCTCTTGCTCAGCAGGTGCGGTGTACTGTTGATCCAGCCAAACAAGTCTTGCAAGCAGGATCACATTGTTCGGATGCGTTGGGATGGATCCGCGTTCACAATGGTTCCCGGCTAATTCAGATTACGCTGCAAGCTGCCGTAGCACCTTTGCCGCCGGGATGCTTACGGCAGAGCAGCTCTCATCTTGGGTTAATTGAACGAGGGTGCGCGGATAGCGTGGCGTAATAACAGCATTTTAAACGCGTGCTTCTTGCACAGCACACCCCGGTCAAGAAAGCAGGGCGACAACTGAGGTATCCGCCCGGTAAAATAGCTGACTTTCATCAAAACCGGTCTTGCCTCTTACGATCAAGTGCCGCCAGATGCGCCTTGCGTCAATTTATCCATCATGGATTCAAGGTTGACGCTCGCCTCCTTTTGGGCTGGCGAGAACTTTGCGAAGGGTAGCCGGGAACTGGCCGACTATTGTCTGTGCAGGCACCTAAAAAAACACGCGTAGAGGAACAGATGCATCCTGCGCGATGGCAGCTTCAAAGCGGCATCTCTTTCGAATAAGCGGCCAATATACGGCAGATTCCGATCGCTGTCTGGAGCAGCCGCAAGGTGTTCGGACTCCTCATTCGGCAGGATTAGCTCAAGGTTCGTAACGCGGCCTGAAGTGCGGAAGTGGGTCGCTTGCGCTTTGCTTGATTTGTTCGGCAGTGCATTTTGAACTTGCCTGTAGCCGCTGAAGAATCGCCCTCATGAGGACAAGCTCGCAAAAAATGCGCCGCATTTTAAGGGTCAATGCGGGTTTTTCCCAATAGAACTCCCTTACTCCATCACCTTAGTCATTAGCAATAAAAGGATCGCCAAAAATCGTCCGAATACTCTTACGCAGGGGTGCGGCTATTTATGGCATGTAAAAATTCCGAAATCCTACTCGTCGATCAACAGGAAGTTTTCAGGCTAGGCACGAAGGTAACGCTTGAAACTCACCATGCGTGGAAAGTTTCTGGTGAGGCGGAAGATGGTGAACAGGCAATAGCAATCGCGAGGAAATTGGAGCCTGACCTAGTAATCCTTGAGCAGACCCTTCGTTACTTTAACGGCATCAACTTGATGATAAATATTAAAAAGGAGATGCCATGGATTAATTTTATACTATACACCGCGAATTCCAGGGAAAATACCATCGTTGAGTTCATCAAGGCTGGTGTTCGTGGGATCGTCCTCAAGTCGGATGATTTGGGAGAACTTAAGTGTGCTGTAAGGCGGGTATTAGCCGGAACAGCGCATTTCTCGTCATCCATATCACAAATTTTGCTGGATAAAGTTCGGACAGAAAAGCAGCAACCAGCCACTTTGACGGCGAGAGAGCGACAAATTGTGCAGCTTATCTCAGAAGGCAATATGAACAAGCAGATTGCCTATCATCTCGGTTTGAGCACGAAAACCGTAGAAACTCACCGGGCATCCGTAATGAGTAAGCTCAATTTCGCGAATACGGCTTAGCTCGTGCGCTATGCTGTCAGAAATGATCTAGTCGCCGTCTAGGAATAGGGTTCGCATCCGAAGCCATCGTTGTCACCGTCCAGGCGCTCCGCCCAAGACGGTCGCGGCTATGAAGTACTCCCCCAAGCATCGCCATGTGGATAGCTGACGGCGTGGGAAACGCGGCACAGAATTTGTTGAAGATGTCATCGGCGGGGTATTAGACGATGCCGCGAGATCATGCACGAAAAGCAAATGAGGGTGAGTGCAGCGAGATTCTGGATGGGGGGGGCGCCTCATCGAGAGATTGCCGCCGCACTCGAATTGAATGTAGGTCAGGTTTTCCGAAAAGCAAAGTCCGCGATTGAAAATCTACGAATGCCCATGTGCGAACTAATTCGGTCTATTGTTAAGCACGCACTTGCCACTCCGCATGAACCAAACGGCTAAGTGGCAGCGATCCCAAATCCCGCGTTCATGTAGCGAGAAAAATGACCCGACAACCGAAGATGCCGGGTCAGAGTCGGAATCGGCCCTACGTGAGCCGTCCTCGGGTCGCGCTGCATATGTACAATAAAAGCATCGACTAACGCGTGACAAGAATCACGCATATACCAGGTGAATTAAAACTGGATGCCACCTTAACGTCTCGATTTTATAGATTTGAAATTTTCCCTGGCGCGGTGACAATCGATTTAAAGTATGTACTGTCTTTTCGATGCGCAAGGCCTCGGTGGCGTTTTTCCTGTCTTGGGCTCTACGGCATCATTAAGCTGGCACTGGTGGGCTTTTTCGCAAGAATCTGATCATGATCAGGCGAGTGCCCAAGCCTGCAAATGCCGGGCAAGACGATCTGACAGCCGTTTACGACTACGTTTCCTCGAGTAATATAGCCCGCAAGTAGCACAATGGTGTTTGGCGAGCTGGGTCATGCGGTCGCAACGGTACCGCTTCCTTCAAGTCAGTGTCCAAGACTGCTATTGGCGGGGCTTCAAAGTGAAGGGCTTTGCCAATGGGCGGCGCTTCAACCTTAGCGCTTTCTTGACGATGCCGCGCGCAGATAGTTACCGGAAATCCCGCGTCTTGATCTTGATGCCTTCTGTCGGGCGACCAGGAATGATGCCGGAGCCGAGCCTCAGGTCGGGATCGAACATGTCGCGGGGGTTTCGCCCGAGATGATGGGTTGCCGGATCGCGTGGATCCGGCGCCATCGGGCTCCTGACAATGTCAGCGCGGCTCACCTGGTAGATGCCGGCAAGGTTCTCACGCTGGCCCACACTGGCAAGGAGAGGGGACAGGTCGTCGAGCCGCTGGGCAACAACGTGGATGACCTCGCCTTCCTTCTGTATTTGCCCGCGCACGCCCAGCATCGAGGCGCCTAGGACGATGCTGCGGTGTTTCTCGAAGAGGTTGGGCCAGACCACCAGATTGGCAACGTCGGTCTCGTCTTCAAGGGTGATGAACATGACGCCCTTGGCCGAGCCGGGCTTCTGGCGCAGCAGGACAAGTCCTGCGAGATTGATCCAGCGGCCATCCTTCATCTCCCGCAGCTCGGCGCAGGTCGTCATTTTGCGGGAGGTGAGCTCCTCGCGCAGGAACGAGAGCGGGTGGGCTCGCAAGGATAGCCCGACCGCGCGGTAATCCTCGACAACTTCCTCACCGTCGCTCATCGGGGTCAACGCCACCTCGGGTTCGACGGCTTCGGGCATAAGCTTCCCCGCACGTTCGTCGGCTGCCGCGAAGAGGGGGAGTGCCTCGGTGCTCAGCCCTTTCACCTCCCATAGACCGGCGCGGCGAGAGAGCTTGAGTGAACCGAAGCCGCCGGCCTGGCCGATGCGGTCGAGCGCCCGCCCGCTAACCCCGGCGCGGCGCTGGATTTCGTCGACGCTGTCATAGGGGGCATTCCCTCGGGCCAGCACGATGGCAGCACCGTCCTCGTTTCGTAAGTCCTTGGCATATCGCAGGCCCATGCGAACCGCGAGATACCGCCCGTTGGCCTGTTCAAGTGAGCAGTCCCAGCGGCTGTGATTGACGTCGATGGGGCGAACCTCGACGCCGTGCTTGCGGGCATCGATTACGATCTGGGCGGGCGCGTAGAAGCCCATGGGCTGGGCATTGAGGAGCGCCGCGCAGAACACGTCGGGGTGATGGCACTTCATCCAGGAAGACGCGTAGGCGATGAGCGCGAAGGAGGCTGCGTGGCTTTCGGGAAAGCCGTAGCTGCCGAAGCCCTCGATCTGCTTGAAGGTCTGCTCGGCGAACGCCTGTTGATAGCCGCGCGCGGTCATCCCGTCGATGAGCTTGTCGCGAAAGTGCGAAACTCCGCCGGTCAGCTTGAAGGTAGCCATGGCGCGGCGCAGCAGATCGGCCTCGGACGGGGTAAAGCCCGCGCATTCGATGGCGACGCGCATGGCCTGCTCCTGGAAGAGCGGGACGCCGAGCGTCTTTTCGAGCACCCGCTTCAGTTCTTCAGTCGGAAAGGTGATGGGCTCCTTGCCTTCGCGGCGGCGCAGGTAAGGATGCACCATGTCGCCCTGGATCGGGCCGGGGCGTACGATCGCGACCTGGACGACCAGATCGTAGAATTCCTTTGGCTTGATGCGCGGCAGCATCGCCATCTGCGCGCGCGACTCGATCTGGAACACCCCGAGGGTATCCGCCTTGCGGATCATCGCGAAAGTCGCCGGATCGTCGTGCGGGATGGCGGCAAGGTCCATGGCAATGCCCTTGTCCTCCTCCAGCAGGGTAAAGGCGCGGCGCATGCAGCCGAGCATACCGAGACCCAGGACATCGACCTTCATGAAGCCGAGCGCATCGATGTCGTCCTTGTCCCACTCGATGATCTGCCGGTTCGCCATGGCGGCCGGTTCGATCGGTACCAGTTCGTCAAGGCGCCCGAGCGTCAGCACGAACCCGCCTGGATGCTGCGAGCTGTGGCGCGGCGTGTCGATGAGCAGGCGAGCGAGTTCGAGAGTCAAAGCCAGGCGCCGATCGGCGGTATCTAGGTTGAGTTCCTGGGCGTGGCGTTCCTCGACGCCATCCCGGCTCCAGCCCCAGACCTGGCCGGCGAGGCCTGCAACCACATCCTCGGTGAGGCCCAGCGCCTTGCCGACTTCGCGCACGGCGCCGCGGGCGCGGAAGCGGGAGACAACGGCCGTCAGGGCAGAGCGTTCACGCCCGTAAGTCTCGTAGATCCACTGGATCACCTCTTCGCGCCGCTCGTGCTCGAAATCGACGTCGATGTCGGGCGGTTCGCGCCGCTCTGCCGAGACGAAGCGCTCGAAAAGTAGCTCGGATTTCACGGGGTCGATCGACGTGATCCCGAGAACGTAACAGACCGCCGAATTCGCCGCGCTCCCGCGCCCCTGACAATCGAGCGTACGCCTGACACCTTTTGGGCATCCCAGGCAGCTATGATAAAGTGCCCAAGTTAGGACCGCCGCTGCCCGGCGATCTCGGCCGCGCGATTGTCGAAAAGCAAGGTGCAAAGGCGGCGCAGGTCGCGACAGTCTTGCCGGGTGAGCCTTCGGCGAAGCCTCAGCCGGGCACGGATAGGGCAGAGGAGGAAACAAGATCGGCACGGCAATCTGGTCTGTTCTTCGCCAGCGCCAAGACCTCAGCCACACCGGCAAGCCCCGATCCCGCTGTCCTGCCGGCTGCGGCGCCCGCTGGTGGTTCCGGCGAGAAGCTGGCTATCGACTTCAATGCCGATCCCAACGCCCAGCAACGCAAGGCTGATTTTGTCTCTGCCAAGGA
This sequence comes from Novosphingobium sp. TCA1, assembly GCF_009811895.1. Taxonomy (NCBI): domain Bacteria; kingdom Pseudomonadati; phylum Pseudomonadota; class Alphaproteobacteria; order Sphingomonadales; family Sphingomonadaceae; genus Novosphingobium; species Novosphingobium sp. TCA1. The sequence goes on from NZ_BLJH01000052.1 coordinate 6,059, forward strand.
CTCCGGCGACGATGTTGAACCGCACGCGCTTACTCCGGCGGCATCCGCGAACATGCTGTCTGCGGGAAGTGTGATTGCCGGAAGCCTCATCACCGGGCTTCGCTCGGACCTCCCCGGCCTGGTGATTGCTCAAGTGACGCAGCAGGTCTTCGACAGCGCCACGGGGCGAACTCTGCTCATCCCGCAGGGTGCCAGGCTGTTCGGGAGTTACGACAGTCTTGTTGCATTTGGGCAACGGCGCGCGCTGATTGTCTGGCAACGCATAGTAATGCCCGATGGTAGCTCGATCCGCCTCGACAATGTGCCGGCAACGGACATGTCCGGATATGCCGGTCTCGAAGATCAGGTCGATGCCCATACTTGGCGGGTCATCAAGGGGGCGGCGATCTCGACTCTCCTCGGGCTCGGTTCAGAGCTGACCTTCACGGGCGATAGCGACTTGGTACAGGCCATACGGCAGTCGACCCAGCAGAGCGTTTCGCGGGCAGGGGATCAGCTCGTTTCTCGCAGCCTGCAGGTCCAGCCAACCATCACCATCCGTCCCGGAGCGCCTATGCGCCTGTTGGTTCAACGAGACTTGGTCCTGAAGCCGTGGATTGAGGAGTTCAGCCGATGACCACCGTGCGCCTCGCAAAGCTTCCGGACAAGAAGCCAATCAAGATCGCGGTTCTGCTCCCACCCGAACTGCATGGATTGCTGATCGACTACGCTGAAGCATATGCTCTAGCGTACGGAGAGGAAGTGCCGATGACTGAGCTGATCTCTCCCATTTTGTCAGCGTTCCTCGATGCCGATCGAGCATTTCAAAAACATCGAACTTCTAAGACCGCTCCTTAGGTTCGAGAAGCCCAAGCGCTCTCCCTCCCGTTATGTACAAGGGGTTTCGATATGGCTGCGCCCACGAACGATCGCCTCATCCGACTTAACGACGTCTTGCATATAACAGGATTAAGTCGTTCAACATTATATAGAAAAATTGATGAAGGGTCGTTTCCGAAGCAAATCCGCATTGCTGCGCGTTGCACCGCCTGGAGAGAAAGCGATGTTATCGCATGGGTCGGAAACCCGATGACATCACTAAGGCCTCACGAACCTGGTGCGTGAGGCCATCTGCGCTTAGTTGAAGACTGACGGCTGCACCTCGCCGCAATCAGTTCATAAAAATATAATAATTATATTTCGGGCTATTAGATGTGATACCTAATAACCATCTTACATGTGGGCTACCTTCAATTTCGACGCCGGCCGTCAAGAATTCGATGAGCAGGCGGCATTCCAACCATGAGGATGTCTGCCCATTCTTGGCTCAGTTCTCGCCGCCGTTCCATATGGCCCGCTCGATCATAAGCGGCCTTGACCCGGTTCTCAGGCACGTGCGCCAGCATGAGTTCAATGATCTCTGGGTCGCCCATGATCCGAAATTTGAAAGCTCGGGAATTCATTGTCGTCGAAAATGACGATCGCCAGCCATGCGGCACATGGCGCCCGTAAAAACCAACACGATTATAGAGATAGCCGATAGCGTTCTCGCACAACGGCCGGTGGCTATGCCTTTCACCGGGAAAGACAAGCCGACCTTTGCCTGTCAGTCGTCTAGTGGCCCGCAGGACTTCAACCGCTTGCCAACTAAGAGGAATAAGATGTTCAAATTCCTCATCGTCCTTGAGATGTAGATCGAGTTTCATACGACTGGCAGGCACTCTCCAGAGAGGGAGAGAAGGGCCAAATACCTGGTCATTCCAGTCGATATTTTCGAACTCGTCCCACTCGGCACCTCGGACCATCCCTGGGCGGGCAGCAGTCAAAGCGAGCAATCTGGAAGCGAGCTTTGTGATCGGGGATGCGCCAGAAGCCTCGGCTGCGACAAGCACTCCGCGCGCCTGTTCCGGATCGGTAAGAGCGGGCTGCCTACCTTTCTTTGGTAACGGCTTAAGAGCCTTTCCAACGATGGCAGCGGGATCGTTCGCGCAAATGCCTTCGGAGATTGCATAGGCAAATACCGCCGAAATACGCTGCCGCAGACGTCTGGCAGTTTCGATAGCCCCGCGGCTCTCGACGCGCCGCAGTGTTTTGAGAACGGTCGGAGCATCTATGGACAGGATGGGCAGCGCGCCCATCGTAGGGAAGACGTCCCTCTCGAGGCTTTTTATCACATCGGCGGCGTGGACCGGCGTCCATCGTCCATTTTGGAGGTCGAACCAAGCCCGCGCCGCAGCCTCGAATTTGAGAAGCTGGGCTTGCTCCGCTCGCTTCTGCTCCCGAGCCTGCCTCTGCCGGGTCCGAACGCCTGATGGGTCAGCGTTAGCCTGTATCTTCACCCTAGCTTGGTCGCGCTTACTGCGCGCATCCTTGAGTGTGATGTCGGGATACGAACCAAAGGTCAGCAGCTTTTCCTTGCTGTCGAACTTGAACTTCATCCGCCAGGATTTGAGCCCGCTTTTTGCGACGTAGAGGAAAAGCCCCCCCGAGTCGTTTAGCTTGTACGCCTTCTCTTTGGGCTTGGCGTTTGCCACCTGCCTATCCGTAAGCACCGATACCCCACTTTCCAGAATCGATACCCCACTTTGTACCCCACTTTGGCCTAGGCTGCGGTGGAACAAACCGGGATCTTCAGGAATGGATTATACCAGAATTTTCCGCAGAAATCAGCGGTTTTTCGGGACTTTCTGGGATGTCTTGGGAGGGGCGCTTGGCGGACAGGGTGGGATTCGAACCCACGGTGAGCTTGCACCCACGGCGGTTTTCAAGACCGCTGCCTTAAACCACTCGGCCACCTGTCCGTTCGGGGAGAGCGCATAGAGAAATCGGAGCGGCTTGCAAGTGCCGACTGCAGATCATGGCGGATACGATCCAAGCGAGACGGATGGCTGCCCGCTTGCGGTGACTGTCCACGGCAGATGCACTCGGACCATTTGCAAGACGGCCGCATTGTGCAAGATTTGCCGGGATGACTCTTTCCTCGAAGCTTCGTTGCCTGCGCCATCCCAGTCTTGCAGTTGCCCTTGCCCTTGCGCCAACGGCTTCGGTCGATGCGCAACCTGTCGTTCAGGACATTGGGCAGAACGCGCCTCAAACGGTGGCGGGGCAGACGTTTCAGGCCTATTTGCAGACTGTCGGGGCACGGGCTCGGCGCGAGGGCGTTAGCGATGCCACGGTTTCGCGGGTGCTGACGGGGCTCGTTCCGAATCAAAGGGTTATCGAGCTCGATTCAGCCCAGCCCAGTCGTTCAACGACGCCGCCGCCGATCGCGCCCTATATCGCACAGCACGTCGGCTCCAGCATCATCGCCCGCGGCCGTTCCCGTTATGCCGAGCTTTCCGGGATGTTGCCGGCGATCGAGCGGCGATATGGCGTGCCGGCACCGGTTCTGTTCGCGATCTGGGGGCATGAAACCAACTACGGCAGCTATGTGGGCGATTTCGACTTGGCCCGTTCGCTGGCGACCCTGGCCTGGGAAGGCCGCCGCCGGGCGCTGTTCGAAGGCGAGCTGGTCGCGCTGCTCAAGATGGTGGACCAAGGCGTTCCCACTTATCGGCTCAAGGGAAGCTGGGCAGGGGCCTTCGGCTATCCGCAATTCCTGCCGAGCGTCTACTTGCGGCTGGCCGTCGATGGCGACGGCAACGGCACGCGCGACATCTTCAGCAGCCCGGCCGATACGATCGCATCGATCGCCAACTACTTCCGTGACGCCGGTTGGCGGCCGGGCCAGCCTTGGGGCGTTCCGGCGAGCTTGCCTCCCGGCTTCAATGCCAATGCCTATGCCACCAAGCTCGCGGCGCCCAGTTGCGACCGGGTTCATGCCCGCCACGGGCAGTGGAAGACCGTGTCCGAATGGCGTTCGCTGGGCGTGACGCCGCAGCGTGCATTGGGAGGCGATGTCCTGGCCTCATTATTCCAGCCCGACGGTCCTGGCACGCCTGCCTATTTGTTAACCGGGAATTATCGGGTGATCCTCCAGTACAACTGCTCGAACTACTACGCATTGTCCGTTGGGTTGCTTGCAGATGAGATTGCCCGTTAACCAATTCCTGCCGCTCGCGGCGCTGATCCTGGCGGCTACGACAGGTCCGGCAAGCGCCGACGACCGGCGTGTAACCCCTGCTGGCGGACCGGCGGCGGACTATCCCGTGGTCCTTGGAGAGCCGTTCACCATAGGCGAGGTTACCTGGACGCCCAAGGACCAGTTGAGCTACGACGCCGTGGGTTACGGCACCGTCGCGACCGGGGAAGCGGCTGGCGTGAGCGCCGCACACAAGACGCTTCCTCTGCCAAGCTACGTAGAAGTGACCGCGCTGGGCAGCGGGCGCACGATCCTGATACGGATCGAGCGGCGCGGCCCTATGGTCAACGACGCCTTACTAGAACTATCCCCTGACGCGGCCTCTCAACTTGGCATTGCGTCCGGCGCTCATGCCCCCATCCGCGTTCGCCGCGTCAACCCACCGGAAGTGGAACGCGCAGCCTTGCGCAGCGGGGGCAGGGTGCCCGAGCGAATGGAGACACCCGAAGGCCTGCTGAAAGTGCTGCGGCGCAAGCTCGCGGATCAGGCGCCGCTCCTGCCGCCGCCATCCACACCGCCCACCATGCCCGGCAGGCTCGCCATCGAGCAGAACGCAGCCCCCGCGCAGGGTCCGGCGTCCGCTCCCAAAGCCATTTCGCCTGTCTCCCCGCCAAGTGTTCCCTTGCCGAGCCCGACGCCCAAATCGGAGCCGAAAGTTCCGGTGACGTCTCAAGCCATCACGAAGCCTGCCAAAGCAGCCGCTCCCGTGCCTGGCACGACGAGAGGCAAGGAACTGGTGCAGGTCGGCGCCTTCTCGGTCGAAGCCAATGCCCGCAAATCGGCTGCCGACCTCGGCGCCGGAGTTACTAGGGCCGGCAAACTCTGGCATGTCCGAATGGGCCCCTTCGCAAATCGTGCACAAGCTGCCGCAGCGCTGGAGAAGGCCAAAGCAGCAGGGTATAGCGACGCACGAATCCAGCGCGCGGATTGATAAAAGGGTCGTTTCGCGCAGGCCACCGCGTCCGTCCTGGGCGCGCGGGAGAAAACGCGCCTTGAAATCGTTCCTGAAGTCCGCCGTTCTGCTCGCTGCTCCGGCAAGCCTCGTCGCCGCCGGTCTGTCCAGCGCCGCCGACGCCGCGATACCTACGCCGCCGCCCGAACTGGCGCCGATCCCGGTCAGCATCCTGGTCGACATCGGTTCCGGCCAGGTATTGGTGCAGCGCCGCCCGGACGTGCCGTTCCTGCCTGCCTCGGTCACCAAGGTCATGACCGCCTTCGTGGCCTTCGAGGAGATCGATGCCGGTCGGCTTAGTCTTGACCGCCGCATGCCCGTGCGGCCGGAAACCGCCAAGGAATGGTTCGCAAAAGGTACGTCCATGTACCTGACAGAAAAAGATAATCCTACCGTCCGCGATCTGCTTCATGGCGTGATGACAGCCTCCTCCAACGACGGTGCCGTCGTGCTTGCGCAGGGCTATGCGGGAAGCGTGCCTGCCTGGACGGCGATGATGAACGCCGCCGCACGCCGGATCGGCATGACCGGCAGTCACTACAGCACGCCCAACGGCTGGATGGACGATGGGCACACCTACATCACCGCCAGCGACATGGTGAAACTGGCCGACGCCATGATCACCCGGCACCCGCAGCTCTATCGCGAGTTCTCGGGCATCAAGCACTACTTCTGGCGCGATGTCGCCATGCGCAGCCACGATCCGACGGTAGGCGTGGTCCCCGGCGCAGACGGCATCAAGACCGGATACACGCGTGAAGCAGGCTACAATTTCCTCGGAACGGCCGAGCGGGGCGGTCGCCGCCTCGTCATGATGCTGGCTGCTTCACCCAAGCCCAAGGTTCGGGATGACGCGGCGAAGGCTCTGCTGGAATGGGGTTTCTCGGCCTGGGATGCGCGTCATCTCTTCGATCAGGGCCAACCCGTGGGACAGGCCGACGTGCAGGGCGGTGACGCTCGCTCGGTGCCTCTGGTCGCTAACCGGGAAGTTCACGCGACCTTGCCCAAGGGCGGCCACGAAAAGGTGACGCTGGCGGTTCACTACAAGGGACCGCTGGTCGCACCGATCCGCAAGGGCGATCAGGTCGGCGAACTCGAGATCAAGGTGGAGGGCCTCGCCCCCGGCCATGTTCCGCTCTACGCCGGCAAGGACGTGGGCGTCGCGGGACCGCTGGACAGACTGATGAACGGGCTTATCAGCTTCTTCTCATGATCCGAGGAAAATTCATCGCATTGGAAGGCGGCGAAGGGGCAGGCAAGTCCACCCAGTCGCGCCTGCTGGCCGAAGCCCTGCGCGCGCAGGGCATGGACGTCGTGACCACGCGCGAACCGGGCGGAACCGCCGGTGCGGAAGCCATCCGCGCGCTCTTGCTTCACGGCGTCTCCGGCGAAAGCGGAGAAGAGCGGCAAGGTTGGGGCGCCCGCGCCGAGGCACTGCTCTTTGCCGCCGCCCGTTCGGACCATGTCGAAAAGCTGATCCGGCCCGCTCTGGAGCGAGGCGCCTGGGTCATCTGCGACAGGTTCCTGGATTCGAGCCGCGCCTATCAGGGTGGCGGCGGCGGCCTTTCCGATGCCGACATCCGCACGCTCCACGAGATCGGCAGCGCGGGCATGCTGCCCGACATCACCGTGCTCATCGAAGTCTCTCCCGACATCGCCGCAGCCCGGCTTGCGCTGCGCGATGTCGACGGCAGCGACCTCATCGGCGGCCGCGAGGCGGCTTATCACACACGCGTGGCGCAGGCTTTCGCGCGTTTTGCCGAAGCGGAGCCCGATCGGTTCGCACGCATCGACGGCGACGGCACCCCCCAGGAGACTTGCGAGCGCATCCTGGCCGCTCTCGGTGAACGGAAATGAGCGAGGACCTGCCGTTCATCGGACAAAAGGCGGCGTGGCAGGAATGGATGGCAGCGCTCGCTTCCGAGCGGATGCACCATGCCTGGCTGCTCGCGGGTGGCAGGGGCCTCGGCAAGGCGGCCTTCGCGCGCACGGCCGCGGCAGAACTGGTACGCGCGTCGGGCGCCCCTCGGCCCGACCACGAGCAGCATCCCGACATCCACGTCCTCGAACATCTTCCCGCCAACGATGACGAGGCGAAGAAAAAAGCCGACGGCAAGCCCTACCAGACGAAACGCAATATCTCGGTCGATCAGGTTCGCGAGATGATCCGCCGCCTTGCGACCAAGCCAACTTTGGGCGAGCGCCGGGCGATCATCATAGACCCCGCCGACGATATGGAAAAAGGCGCGGTCAACGCCTTGCTCAAGGCGCTGGAGGAACCGCCTGCCGGAACTTACTTCCTGCTGCTGGCGCATCAGCCGGGCCGCCTCCTGCCCACCGTTCGCTCGCGCTGCCGGGTGCTGCGCTTCGCCGCGCTGAACGAGCAGGAACTCGACGAAGTGATCCGCCGCGATCTGCCCCAGTCCGACACGGAAACCCGGCGGGCCGCGATCGCAGCCTCGCACGGTTCGCCCGGCGTGGCGCTGAACTTCGTGGAGCATGATCTCGGCGGAATTCACGCTCTGATGATGCAGATCCTGCGCGAAGGCGACGCCGACTATCACTTGCGCGGCCGTCTGGCCGAGGAGATGGGTGCCCGGCCTGCCAGAGAGCGGCAACTGGCGACGCTGGAACTCGCCCGCACCGTGCTGGCCAACATGCTTCATCATGCCTCGGCAGCCCGGCAGATGCGGCTGATCGAAGCGCACGGCACGCTGACACGGCTTGGCATCCAGGCGCCGACCTACAATTTCGATGCCGGTCTGCTCATTATGGAAATTGGCGGGTTGCTGGCTTCGACCGCGATGCCTAGAGAGACGGCTCGCTGAGGCATTTTCGGGTCCCGTTGGCGCAAACCGGCGAACCCGCGAATGCGGATAGACTAAGACAAGCAGGGCAAGGCGCCCTGTAAACTCCTGCAAAGAAAGCGCGACGCCGCATGGGCGAGCCCTATTACATCACGACCGCGATCAGCTACCCCAACGGCAAGCCGCATATCGGCCATGCTTACGAGGCGATCGCCGCAGACGTCATCGCCCGGTTCAAGAAGGCCGAGGGCTTCGATGTCCGGTTCCAGACCGGTACGGACGAGCATGGCCTGAAGATGGCCCAGAAGGCGCGTGACCTGGGCACCACGCCTGCTGAACTCGCGACGGAGATGTCCGGCTATTTCAAGGATATGTGCGATGCCTTGAACATCGGGTATGATGTTTTCATACGCACCACCGAACCGCGCCATCACAGCGCCACGCAGGAGCTGTGGCGTCGGATGGAGGCCAACGGCGACCTCTATCTCGATCGCTACGAAGGCTGGTACTCGGTTCGGGACGAAGCCTACTACGACGAGAGCGAACTCGTTGCGGGCGAGGGCGGCGAAAAGCTGTCTCCGCAAGGCACGCCGGTCGAATGGACGGTCGAGGAATCGTGGTTTTTCCGGCTGTCCCGCTATCAGGACAAGCTGATCGAGCTTTACAACTCCAGCGACTTCATCCGTCCGGAAACGCGCAAGAACGAGATCCTGCGGTTCGTCGAAGGCGGCCTGCGCGATCTTTCCGTTTCCCGCACCAGTTTCGACTGGGGCATCAAGGTGCCCGGCAGCGAAAACCACGTCATGTACGTCTGGGTAGATGCCCTGACCAACTATCTGACCGGACTTGGTTTCCCTGAGGAAAGCGGTGATTTCGCCAAATTCTGGCCCGCCGATGTACATCTGATCGGCAAGGATATCGTCCGCTTCCACACGGTCTACTGGCCCGCTTTCCTGATGAGCGCCGGTCTCGACCTGCCCAAGCAGGTCTTCGGCCATGGATTCGTGCTCAACCGGGGGCAGAAGGAATCGAAGTCGCTCGGCAACGTCACCGATCCGATTGCTCTGGCCGAGACCTTTGGCGTCGATACGCTTCGCTACTTCTTCCTGCGCGAAGTCGCTTTCGGGCAGGACGGCTCCTGGTCGCCCGAAGCCATCGTGACCCGCGCCAATGCGGAACTGGCGAACAGCTTCGGCAATCTCGCCCAGCGCAGCCTTTCCATGATTTTCAAGAACATGGATGGCGAACTTAAGGCCGGACTTGCAGAGACGGAAACCGACGCCCAGTTGCGCGCTGCCGTTGCCGAAGGCATCGCTGGTCTGCGCAAGAGCTTCGACGAACTCTCGTTCAGCGAAGGCCTGGAAGCCTGGATGCGCGCCGTCTTCGCCTGCAACCAGTATGTCGACGAGCAGGCCCCCTGGGCTCTGCGCAAGTCGGACCCGGAGCGTATGAACGCGGTGCTGATGATGCTTTTCCGCGTCGTCCGCGATCTCGCCCTGGCCGTCCGCCCCGTCGTACCGGCTTCCATCGACAAGCTGCTCGACCAGATGGGTATCGCTCCTCAGGCCCGCGATTTTGCCGCCTTGAACGATATCGAATGGTTCGAAACGCTTGCCGGTAGCGGGTTCAAGGTGGACAAGCCGGTCGGTGTGTTCCCGCGCCTGGAGCTTTCCGAGGAAACCCCGGCGTGATGCTGATCGATTCGCATTGCCATCTGGAATACGAAGGGCTCGTCGAGGACCAGAATGGCGTCCTCGAACGCGCCCGCGCGGCGGGCATTCGCGGATTTCTCAATATTTCCACGCGCCGTAGCGAGTGGGAGAGGGTGGTCGGAACGGCAGCGCGCTATCCCGATGTCTGGGCTTCGGTCGGCATTCATCCCCATGAAGCCGATCAGCATGCAGACCTCGGAGAAGCCGCACTTCTGGAAGCGACCAGGCACCCGAAAGTGATCGGCATCGGGGAGACCGGCCTCGATTACTACTACGACAAGTCCGATCGCGAGGTACAGCAGGCGCTCTTCCGCACGCACATCTCGGTGTCGCGCGAAACCGGCCTGCCGCTGATCATCCACACCCGCGATGCCGAAGACGATACGTTTCGGATCCTCGAAGAGGAAATGGGGAAGGGGGCTTTCCCGGCCCTGATCCACTGCTTCACCGCAAGCGCCGATTTCGGACGCAAGGTCCTGGATCTCGGCCTTTCGATTTCGATTTCCGGCATCGTGACTTTCAAGAATGCCAAGGACTTGCAGGATGTCGTTGCGACAATTCCCGAGGATCGCATTCTGGTAGAAACGGATTCGCCGTTCCTCGCTCCGGTTCCGCATCGAGGCAAGCGCTGTGAACCGGCGTTCACGGCCGATACGGCCCGCTTCGTTGCCGATCTGCGCGGCATCTCGATCGAAAGCCTCGGCGAAGCGACCACGCGCAACTTCTTCGATCTCTTCAAGAAGGCCAAGGCGTGAAAGTCACAGTCCTCGGCTGCGGCACATCCACCGGCGTACCACGCCTAGGCGGAGAGTTCGGCGCAGATTGGGGCCTCTGCGATCCGCAGGAGCCCAGGAACCGCCGCACGCGCGTTTCGATCATGCTCGAAAGCGATGCGGGCAGCCGTATTCTCGTCGACACGCCTACCGATCTTCGCGCGCAATTGCTCGCGAACGACGTCCACCGCATCGATGCGGTCTTCTGGACGCACGACCACGCCGATCACTGCCACGGCATCGACGATCTGCGGCCGCTTCGTTACGGAAGAGCTGGACCCATACCGGGTTTCGCCCATTCCGAAACCGTCCGCAGACTTCGCCAGCGCTTCGGCTACGTCTTCGCCGGCCAGTTCGGCTATCCTACGTTGATATCGCTCGACAATCTCGACACCCTGAGGCTCTGCGAGGGATTCCGGGTCGATCATGTGCAAATGCCGCACGGCCCCACGGAATCAACCGGGTTTCGTTTTGATTGTGACGGTAAATCAGTCTGTTACATGACGGACTTCAGCGAAATTACGCGCGGTGTGATCGACTTGTGCTACGGCGCCGATCTGCTGGTGGTAGACTGTTTGCGGCGAGAACCGCACCCGACGCACGCGCACCTCGGCATGGCGCTGGAGATCGCGGAAGTGTGCCGGGTGGGTCAAGCGGTGCTGAGCCATCTCGACAAGAGCATGGATTATGCCACACTCAGCGCCGAAGTGCCCGGCAACGTGCGGGTCGCATTTGACGGGATGGTAATCGAGCCATGAGCCAGACAGGATTGATCGTCGGTATCATTTCCGTGATCGGCGCGCTCATCCTCGTCACCAGCCATTCACGCTTTCGCGCGATGCCCATGGGCCAGACGCTCAAACTGGCATTGATCTGGGCTGTCATCATCATCGGCCTGGTTGCGATCATTCAGATCAGCGGTTTCCAGATCCAGCAATGATCGCCTAAACCACCCCATATTTAACATAAGATGTATTATCGATCCTTATGACTGTAAGCCCCAGATAGAAATGACACCGGCCCGCTAGATAGAAATGACACTCCCTGGTGTGG
>NZ_BLJH01000053.1:0-16737 GCF_009811895.1 Novosphingobium sp. TCA1
AAGGACGGCGTGAATCATAACATGCTGGTATTGCTCAACAACTTTTGGATCAGGCTCTAATAGCGGGATTTACAAGCGCCTTCTTGCGTGAGGTTGTTTGCCGGGAGCACGGTCGTCTACGCGGTCGACATTGGTCGCCGCATCATGGGGCTTCGCGGGACAGTCCTTCCAATGTATGTCTCGCACGATCCGAGCGGGCTCGAGGTGCAACGGTCTTAACGGAATGGACCAGCCTGCGTCCCGGCAGGGGCGCCTCTTCGCGCCTTTAGCGCAGCAGAGCTCGTGAGTTAGGCGGTCGCTGCCTCCTTGTTGAACAGTTCACCGGAACGGAGCATCGCGTGCATGATGACGGCGAGCTTGCGGGCAACAGCAATGGCGGATCGTTTGAAGCCGATCTTTTCGCGCAGTTTCATGCCCCAGTTGCGCAAATCGCTGTTGGCCTGGCTGCGGGTCAGGATCACCACCGCGGCTTCATATAGGAGCGATCGCACATGGGCGTCTCCCCGTCGGGAGATATGGCCGTCATAATCAACCTCGCCCGATTGATACCGGCGCGTCGTCAGGCCCAGCCAGGCACCCACCGACCGTGACCGCTTGAAGTTCGATGCATCCTCGACGGCAGTGAGATAGGCCGTGGCTGTCAGTGGGCGTGTAATTCTCCGCAAATGTGGGCTTTGAAAATTCCCTGATTGTTGGACCTGGTTCCCCAATGAGCCGGGGTTAACCCCGGCTCATTGGGGAACTCCAAATTCGGCGCGATGATCTCCTGCAGGAGGCAGCGCCCGATGATCCGACTTGGAGAAGCCATGATGATACTGGAGCTGAACCGGCAGGGGCTGTCGGTGACCGCCATCGCCCGTCGAACGGGCCGCGACCCCAAGACCGTTCGCAAATACATTGAGCGCGGCGTTGAGGTGCCCGCTTACGGTCCTCGTAAATTGGGGCGACCATGCAAGATCGCTCCTTACATGGAATTCCTGCGTGAGCGGATTACCGCGTTTCCCGATCTGACGGCCTCGCGGCTCACCCGTGAGATCAGGGAGATGGGCTATGTCGGCGCCTATACCGCAGTGAAGCGCTATCTCGCAGCAATCCGGCCGGAACATGATCCCAAGCCCTACGAGGTTCGCTTCGAGACCAAGGCCGGCGTCCAGGCCCAGGTCGACTTCGCCCGGTTCGTCGTCGAGTTTACCGACGAACCAGGGGCGGCGCGCATCGTCTGGCTATTCGGCCTCGTGCTCGGCTACTCGCGGTTCCTGTTTGCCCGCTATGTGTTGCACCAGGATCTGCAAACGCTCCTGCGCTGTCATATGCAGGCGTTCGAGGCGCTGGACGGCGTACCGATCGAGATCCTTTACGACCGGATGAAGACTGCGGTGACCGGCGAGGATGCCCAGGGCCACATCGTCTACAACACCTCGCTGCTGGCGCTGGCGAAGCATTATCGGTTCCAGCCCAGGGCCTGCCGCCCCTATCGCGCCAAAACGAAGGGCAAAGTTGAGCGGCCCTTCCGCTATATCCGCGAGGACTTTTTCTTGGGCCGCAGCTTCCGCAACATGGAGGACCTCAACGCTCAGCTCATCGACTGGCTCGACAACGTCGCGAATGTGCGCGTGCATGGGACGACCCAGCGCGTGGTGACGGAGGCCTTCGCCGAGGAGCAAGAAGAGCTGCAACGCCTGCCCGAGCACCGCTTCAACGCCGTTTTGAAACTCGAGCGGCGGGTCAGCCACGACGGCCTCGTGGCCGTCGGTGGCAACTATTACAGCGTTCCTGACCGAACTCGCCGGATCGTTGAGATCGAGCAGTTGCCGGACCTGGTCCGCATCATCGATCGCGGCATCATCGTTGCCGAACATCCTGTGCTCGAAGGGCGCCGGCAATATCGCATCGATCAGCGCCATCGCACCGGACGGCCCACTTCGCGAACGCAGGACCGGCCCATGACGGTGATCGGCCGGATCGGCGATCATGTGCCGCTGCGTTCGCTCGCGATCTACGAGGCCATCGGCGCGAGCCTGGCCATGGAGGGTCGGCCATGAACGGTGCAGCACCATCTGCGCGCGTCGACTCCATCCGCCGGAGCTTGGTCAGCCTCAAGATGCCCCGTGCGCTCGAAATACTCGATGCGACCCTACGGCGTATCGAGCAGGGCCAGATCGACGGCATCGAAGCGCTTGACGAGTTGCTCGGCGAAGAACTCTCGCTACGCGAGAACCGGCGGATCAAGGCGGCCCTGCGCATGGCCCGGTTACCGGTCGTCAAGACCCTGGCTGGCTACGACTTCTCGTTCCAACCCTCGCTCGACCGCAATCGTATCCTCGCGCTCGCCGGCCTCGACTTCATCGAACGGGCCGAGGTTGTCCACCTGCTCGGTCCGCCTGGTACCGGCAAGAGCCACATCGCGACCGCACTGGCGGTCGAGGCCGTGCGCGCCGGCAAGGCGGTCTACTTCATCCCTCTGGCCGATCTGATCGCCCAGCTTGCCAAGGCCGAGCGAGAAGGCACACTCAGGGAGAAGATCCGCTTCCTCACCAGGGCATCGCTGTTGGTCGTCGACGAGATCGGATACCTGCCGGTCACGCCCGGCGGCGCCAACCTGTTCTTCCAGCTCGTCAACGCACGCTACGAGAAGGGCGCAATGATCCTCACCTCCAACCGCGGCTTCGCTGAATGGGGAGAGGTCTTCGGTGATCCCGTCGTCGCCACGGCCCTGCTCGACCGGCTGCTGCACCACGCCGTCGTCATCCAGATCGAGGGGTCCAGCTATCGCATGCGTGAGCACGCGGGGCTTGTGCCCGAAAACGTGCGCAGCGGCGCCGCGTTCAATCCGCCCCCGCAAAAGCGGCGCGGCCGTCCACCGGTGAAAGGAAAAACCGATCTCGAATACGGCTGATCACCATGCCATCCCGAACCACCAACCTAGGGAATTTTGGGCGCCCACATCTGGGGAAAGTTCGGTGCCCGTTGACAGTGGCTGTGATCGCACCAATGCCTGGGATCGACATCAGCAACTGACATTGCTCGCTTCTGCGTGCTTCGGCGAGGAGTTGCTGCGTCAGTCTGGCTGCCTGGAGGCGAAGAGCGCGCCAGGCTTCGAGCAAGGGCAGGATGATTTGCGAGAGTGCGGCGCTGTCGGCGAGAAGAGAGCGAACATGCGCTTCGAACTTGCCACCCATGCTGCGCGGAACGATGAGGCCGAACGTCTTCATCAATCCCCGGACCTGGTTCGCCACGTCCAGTGTCGTTCGCACGAGTTTCGCTCGAGCCGCGACAAGCGTCCGGGACAGCATGCTGTCGAAGCCCTTAACCCGGACTTCGCGGAAGAAACCGACCTCTGCCAGATGTGCGAGCCCGTCGGCATCATTGGCATCGGTCTTGTTAGCGGCCATGTCGAGCGAGGCCTTGGCGTGGCGGGCGTCGATGCAGATCGCCGGCATTCCTTCCGCGGTCAGGGCATGAAAAAACCAGACTGAAAGCGGCCCGGTCTCGAAGACCACGCGCTTGGCCGCAGGCGCGCGCTTTCGGATCAATGCCGCAAGAAGCTGCGGATCCGAGGGGCACTTGCCTCGCCAGACGCGCTGTCCGTTGCGCCGAATGGATACCGCGGTTTCTTTCAGCGACACGTCCAGCCCGATATACTCGTCCATGGTTGTTCTCCCTGAGGTTGGGCCCGGTCACCAATCGAGAGCCCGTTCGTCATCATAGCGGGGAACAACCACCTCACTTATCGCGAATCCTGTCGATGGGTGACCGCTCCCGCGATTACCCCATGTATGTCCGCTGCGCGACTGAGGGCGACCCTGCGCTTACACTGTGTTGGCGAGGGCGGCACAGGTGCTGAGCCCTCGCTATCGCGGAGATGGTGTCATGGATGAGCTACGAGAGGCGTTCGTCGGCATTGACGTTGCAAAGCTACGCAACGCCGTTGCCGTTGCCGACGGTGGACGCATGGGCGAAGTTGTCCGTCGTCGAGACATTTGGCACAGATCGGGGCGTGGATTAGCGGAGAGCGAGCCTCGTCTGGGGGTTGATGTTAGGCGGCGAGCTTGCGGTGAAGCAAGCGGCGATATTCGATGGTTTTTTGCTTGATGGTTTCGCGACGCTTGATGATAGCGGGAGCCCTGCCGAAGTAGGCGTCAGCGGGCGTCACGTTGTTCAGGCTCTCGTGGTAGCGCTGGTGATTGTAGTGCTCCACGAACGCTTCGATCTGGGCTTCGAGGTCGCCGGGCAGGAAGTAATGTTCCAACAGGATGCGATTCTTCAAGGTCTGGTGCCAGCGCTCGATCTTGCCCTGCGTTTGCGGATGCAACGGGGCGCCACGGACGTGACTCATCTGCTGGGCCTCGATGTACTCGGCGAGTTCGCCCGCGATGTAACTGGGGCCGTTGTCGGATAGTAGCCGGGGCTTGTGCAGGACCGTGGCGCTGTCGCAGCCCGATGCCTTGAGGGCCAAGTCCAGCGTGTCAGTGACGTCCTCGGCGCGCATGTTGGTGCACAGTTTCCAGGCAATGATGTAGCGCGAGTAGTCGTCGAGCACGGTCGACAGGTACATCCAGCCCCACCCGATGATCTTGAAGTAGGTGAAGTCGGTTTGCCACATCTCATTCGGCCGGGTGGTCTTCGTGTGGAACTGGTCAGCGGCCTTGATCACGGTATAGGCTGGACTGGTGATCAGGTCATGGGCCTTCAACAGGCGGTAAACCGTGGCTTCCGACACGAAATAGCGCTTCTCGTCGGTGAAGCGCACCGCCAGTTCGCGAGGGGAAAGCTCGGTCGCCTCGAGCGCCATCTCGACGATCTGCGCGCGGATATCCTCGGTGATGCGGTTCCACACCCGGCTCGGCGCCGAGGGGCGATCCTCCAGGGCTTCAGGACCGCCCTCAAGGAAGCGGTCATACCAGCGGTAGAACGTCCGGCGAGGAATACCCAGCTTGTCCAGAGTGTGCTTGGCCGGCAGGTGCGACTGCTCGACGATCCTGATAATCTCCAGCTTTTCTGCGGCGGGGTACCTCATTCGTCGTCGCCCCCATCCGCGATCATGCTTTTTTTGAGCAGGCGGTTTTCCAACGTCAGGTCAGCAACGCATTCCTTCAGGGCACGGGCTTCACGGCGCAGATCCTGCACCTCGCCCGTGGTCGCAGAACGGGCGGTATCGCCCGCGAGCCGGCGTTTGCCGGCCTCCATGAACTCTTTCGACCAGGTGTAGTAGAGGCTCTGGGCGATGCCTTCACGCCGACACAGCTCGGCGATGCTGTCCTCGCCGCGCAATCCGTCGAGCACGATGCGGATCTTGTCCTCGGCCGAGAAATGCCGCCGCGTCTGTCGGCGAATGTCTTTCACCACGGCTTCGGCAGAGGCCTTTGCTGGCGATTTTCGCAAGGAGGGTTTGGGCTTCATCTTCGTTCCTTCGTCACTACGACGAAGCCCAAACCCTCCTTAAATCTCAACCCCTAATCTGTGCCATGGGCGCTGACGCCGGACAGATCGTTCCCAGGATGACCAGGCACAAATTCTTCTGCAACGACACCCTGATTGCCGACAAGAGGGCTGAAGTCATCTATGAAATTCAATCTTAGATGTTCTGACATTTTTTTCAATTTATGATTATATAAAGCATGCATTTCTGTCCTCGATCTCATCGATGGAATTTCCAAATTCCTTACTTGCTTAGATATACTTTCGGGACTTACCCCAGTTTCTGCGAATGCTATGTTCGCGTTGACATATCCCTCATTCCACGCCGCGTCCGTAAGGGTAGGCGGAAAAATAGAACAAACGCTCAATCGGCCAATATAACTTATTTCACGCAAGAATTTTTCGTAACTTGAAATAGATAAATCAACAAAATCAACAAAATCTGGAAGAGAAAACAAATTTCCGTCCAGTTTTATGCGCTTAAATGTCGAGGTAAATTCGACATCCACTTGGCCAAATTTAAAGAATATTTCCGGGATAGCGATATTCTCGGATTGAAGTTTTTTTAGCCATTCATAAATTCGACGCCCAAATCCACTTCGAGTATCCTCTCGCCCCAGTCCAAGTGCAGTTGCTCCACTGCATACCAAATTGACCGGAACAAATATGCGCCCGTCGACATCGATAAATCGGGAATATAATTCGGAATGACTGTCGCCTATAACTATATAAGGGACGAAATTAGCTGATTTTATCTCTTTTATTAATTCAATCAAATGGTCCCAATTGGATTTTGCCGCAGTCTGGAACTGCCTCACCATCACTCCCGACGCCAAAAGCTTCTGGTATCCCGTGTTTTCAATCGACAGATTCAACAGCTCTGAGATGCCCTGCATTGGCCTTCCCATCGGAAAATCTCTATTTTCACGAAAGCCCTGCAATATGAAATGATAGGTGGCCTGATCTTCATTAAAGTTCTTCATGTCATTAACTGAATTAATATATTCAGCTGGATCAAAACCACATGCGCGAACTGCTGAGATTAATTTATCTAATGGGCAGGGGGAAATTATGCGCTTCAGCATTTCTATCATGAAATTTTTCTCCAGACGAATATATTGAAATCAATTTCACCGAAAATTGCAACCGCAACTATATTATCGAAGAAATTACTATACTGACGTCCCAGTACAGGTGGACTCACCAGAAGCGTTTGAAAATCTGTCAGAAGTGGATTTTGTAGCACTGTCCACGCTATCCAGCCATTGAGTAATATCCGGCGGGCATCTGAACGGAGGGAGCAGTCGGTACCGCCCCCCATCCACATTTTCAAGCGATCTCGCCCTCTCAATCGTCCGCGACCCCCCTGATTTCAGCCAATTTTCTCTTGCTCAACCGAAATATTGCAGATTATATGCAGCGAAGCATAAGGGTAAGGTGCGCATGATTAATACAAACGAAGCTGCGTTTTTAGAACTTTCGGCTACTAATCTGCAGATTGCAAACCGCGCAGATCCTAAAGACATGTTCGGTCTACTCTCTGTCAAAGGATACGTCGTTGGACAAGTAGATGATTACGGGACACTGACTGTAGAATTTGCAGGTCATACCTGCACTTTACCGGCAGCACAGGTTATGTGGCCGCAAAGTGAAAATACGCGATGCGTCGAATTTCACCTGCTTACCCACCTGATCCCGAACGGTGTTCATGAGGTTTCGGCAAAGTTAAATCTTGCTGATGGTCAACAACTTGATTTCCCTCCGCTTAGCCTGAATATTTCTAATGATGGCCCTTTGGCACATCAAGTTTCCGAAGACCTTCGCGCATTTAATGCGCCACTGATTACGGGCCGCATCATTGACAGCAGCCTATTTCCTTATGGGAATGGGACCGCTCGAGCCTGGTTTAACGATGCCACGGTAGAGGATGTCGACCTTAGCTTTGAACCTGCTAACGATGCAACGGCGGCCCAGAAGCATCTTTTGCGCTGGGGATTTTGCGTTTTGCACGAGCAATTGCCTAGCGATCTAATTGAAAATTTCAATCGTGATCTTGCAAGCGCGATTGCCGTTGGTGATCTGCAGTATAGAGCAGGATCCAGTGATCGTATACATGGTGCTCATCGTAAGATACCGGCTGCACGCGCTGTTTGGCTATACCCTCCTGTTATTGATTTCCTGGAAAGTTTCTTCAAGGATACACCGTGCGCCTGCCAAACACTCACTTATGTCAATGGTAGCGAGCAGGATGCACATCAGGACTCAATCCATCTTACTCCCTACCCTTCCGGGTTCATGTGCGGTGTATGGATTGCGCTGCAAGATATTGAGGCCGATTCAGGAGAGCTTTTCGTTTATCCAGGTAGCCATCGTTCAGGTAGCATTCGAGCTCGCGATCTTGGCGTAGGAAAAATAGTCAACGAAGATTATTCACCTTATCACGTTTTTGCTACTGCTATTGAGAATATTATTGAGCAAGAGGGATACGAGAAGGTAGTCTATCGCCCCAAGGCTGGACAGATACTTGTTTGGCATGAAAACCTCATTCATGGAGGAAGCCCTCGGGCTGACCAAAGTCGTTCTCGACTTAGTGTCGTAAGCCATTACTATGCCAAGGGATCCGTCGGTTTTTACGACAGCCGCGGTGAGGCAGCCGCTCTGGAAACATTGGCAAAGATGTAATCGAAGCACCACGGTAACATCTGGCACTATTCCGAAACGTCGGCTTCGCACGCCGGCGTTTCGTTTACCTGCTCTGTTCACAAGATCGTGGAACAGCGATGCAAGCCTCGGCTTCGCGTCCAAAGGGGGACACGTGAGACTGCTAGCGCGACTGATAAAACCCAAGATTCACCTCAGCCATTCAATCGTCGATTATCAGAATCTAGTGCGCAAAAAACTGCGTGCTGATCCTGAAAATCGCTCCCTTGCACTTGCCCAGGCCATCGGTGCGACAACGATGGAAAGCTTCCATGCTCAGGGTGATGGGCACGTGGCGGTTCTCAAAGCTCACGGCTTGCACGACGGGATGGCTATCTATGACCTCGGCTGCGGTTGTGGTCGCACAGCTCAGGCCCTTCGGCGTGCAGGATGGCGTGGATCCTACAAAGGGGCTGATGTCGTCCCCGAGCTATTGGCTGAACTGCTGGAGAAGTGTCCCGATTACGAGATCATCCTCAATTTCACGCCGCAGATCATGGCGGATGACGAAAGCCTGGATATTGTGTTCCACTGGTCAGTCTTTACGCACCTATATCCGGCAGAATCGTATCTTTACACACGCGATGCTTATCGGGCGCTAAAGCCCGGCGGCAAGATGATCTTCTCGTTCCTTGAGCTCGAGGATCAAGCTCACGATCGCGTTTGGGATGCCAATTTGAGCCGCATCGAAGCCGGTCAAAGGGCAGAGCAACTTGATGCTTTTCTTCACCGCGACTGGATTTGCAGATTTGCGCAAGACGCAGGTTTCTCCGCTCCGCGGTTCACCGATGGCTCGGACAATTCCACCCATCCGGCTTTCTGGCAGGCTCTTGCTATATTGGAAAAGCCTGTCTGAGCCGTATTGGCTTAGTCGTTATCACCGAACAGAACGAGGGATCCGGCACTTCATCGGCTGGGGTTAGCTCCGGCCGATGAAGCAAATTTGGCCGGCGTCATGAACCCTAGGGATGTGTGAGGTCGGGTCTCGTGGAAGCCCCTCCGCCTAGTTGCCCGCCGCTTCGAAGCCGACCACGATGGGCCCCCCGATGGCGGCGAGTTGGTCTGTGAGAGCTAGCTCACTGGTCGCGACCGAGGTACTGCGCCGGATCGTCATGCTCCACGCAATCGAGGACGAGGTTCGCAGCACCTCGACAGAGCACCGCTGCTCCATGCGCGCCGAACAGGCACGCCTCATCGTGGATGATCTGCACATCTACCCAGAGGCACGACTTCGTCAGGTCAGCCCCAAAAGCAAGCTCGCCGATGCCATACGCTACGCGCTTACCTGATCTGCCCCCACCGTGGACCGATTAGCTTGTTATTGCATTAAGCTCCGACCCTGTCCCGGAAAATGCCTCCAGCGAGAATGCGAGAAATCTGGCAAAATCGAAACAGCGTGGAGCTGAAGATTGTGCATGAAGAAGTCGAAGTTCACAGGCGAACAGATTGCGTTTGCGCTACGCTAGGCGGAGGTCGGGAGTAACCGTCCGATTGTTCTTGCTCTTACCCACAAGTGGTCGCGGGCGTGATTCCGTTTATCGCGCGTCCGTTGTCTGGCTGGAATCGGTCATGATTCATTCTCCGGCACCTTCGGGTAGCGAGGTGCGGAGATGGAACAGAGCTGGGTGGAAACGGAAACGGCGGAATCCAATTTGGGTG
This sequence comes from Novosphingobium sp. TCA1, assembly GCF_009811895.1. Lineage (NCBI taxonomy): Bacteria > Pseudomonadati > Pseudomonadota > Alphaproteobacteria > Sphingomonadales > Sphingomonadaceae > Novosphingobium > Novosphingobium sp. TCA1. Next base: position 9,778 of record NZ_BLJH01000053.1, read on the forward strand.
ATGCACGGCTGAACCGACGACTTGGGGCCATGCTTGAAGCACTCGAAGAGCGACCTGGGCAATCTTTGCCCACGGCATTTCAGGACTGGTCGAATACCAAGGCGGCCTACCGCTTCTTTTCGAATGAGAACGTCAGCGAAGACAAAATCCTGGAAGGTCATTTTGCAGCCTCGGCCTTGCGCATTCAGGCAACCGAGGGCCCTATACTGATCTTGCAGGATACCACCGAATTCAACTTCAAACGCGCGGATCCGAACAAGATCGGCTTCACCAAGGTCTCGACTGGACGCAAGCAGAAGGATGGCCGGTTTCAGAAGTTCACGGTCTGCGGTCTACTGATGCATGTCAGCCTTGCGATCACACCAGAGGGGCTGCCATTGGGCCTGACCGCGGCGAAATTCTGGTCGCGTTCCAAATTCAAGGGAACAGCGGAACTCAAGCGCAGGGTCAATCTGACCAGAATTCCCATCGATCAAAAGGAAAGTATCCGCTGGCTTGATAATTTGCGCCTGTCTACCGAATTGGCTGGGGCGCCAGACCGGTGTGTGCATATCGGCGATCGGGAAAGCGACATTTACGAGCTCTATTGCCTTGCTGAAGATCTCGGTACCAAATTCCTCGTGCGCAGTTGCGTCGACCGTCTGGCTGAAGACGGCACGACGACCATTACCCAGGTGATGGAAAGCACGCCGTCCAGCGGCACGCACGAAATCCAGTTCCGCGATGCACAAGGCAAGGAGCAGCACGCAGTGCTACGCGTGCGGCATGCGACAATGACGGTTCGTCCGCCGATCGGAAAACAAAAGAAATACAGGCATCAAGAGCTCCAGATCATACATGCTGAAGAACTCGATCCGCCGGAAGGCCGCGCGCCGATATGCTGGAAGCTCATTACCAACTTGCCGGTCTCAAACCATGCGGATGCCGTGCATAAGCTGGAATGGTACGCCCGGCGCTGGAAGATTGAAACATTCTTCCGAACCCTGAAAACCGGATGCCGGATCGAGGAGCTCCGCCTGACTACCGTCAACCGCTTGGCCAATTGCATCGCATTGTGCTGCGTCGTTGCCTGGCGCGTATCATGGCTGACGATATTGGCTCGTGAAGCACCAGAGGCCTCACCTGCTGCCGTCTTCACCGAAGCGGAGCGCAATCTGCTCGATCGCTCCACGCCTACGTTGAAACGTATAACCTCCCGCGATCTCGCCTTCTATATCAGAGCCGTCGCAAAGCTTGGCGGCTATCTTGACCGTGCAGCCGATCCTCCACCAGGTACGACCGTCATATGGAGAGGCATGTCGCGCCTCGCCGATCTCGTCGAGGGCGCCCGCATCTCAAGACCCCCATTGGGCACTTGTGGGTAAGAGCAAGCCCAGTCGGACGGTTACCGACAGCTCGCCGGTCGCGACCGAGGTGCTGCGCCGGATCGCAGTGCTCTACGCGATCGAGGAAGAGGTTCGCGGCACTTCGGCGGGGCAGCGCCGCACCGTGCGCGCCGAACAGGCCCGCGTCATCGTGGATGACCTGCACATCTACCTCGAGGCACGACTTCGTCAGGTTAGCGCCAAGAGCAAGCTCGCCGATGCCATCCGCTACGCGCTCACCCGCTGGTCCGGGCTGTCGCTGTTCCTCGAAGACGGCCGCGTCGAGCTGGATTCCAACACTGTCGAGCGATCAATCCGTCCGCTGGCCCTCAATCGCAAGAACGCCCTCTTCGCAGGCTCTGACGAAGGCGGCGACAACTGGGCGGTCATCGCCACGCTGATCGAGAACTGCAAGATCTCAGGCATCAACCGTTAGCGATGCGAGCGTCCCACGTGGACGGTGTTGAATGCCGAGCCGATGACCCTGCCTTTGATTGGCAGCGGAGATGGCAGAGATGCTCGAAGACAAGAACAGCGGATCGAACTGCGATTTAAACAGTGCGGCACAGTGTGCGAATTCGAATTGGGACGGTGTGCCGCACAGCGCAAAGTCGGATTTAGCCGAAGCGACAATCCTGGCCCCGCAGAAGCGCAACCGACGGTGGGATCCTCGCGAGAAGGCGCGGATCACGGCAGAGAGCTTTGAGCCGGGCGCCAACATCAGTGCGGTGGCGCGGCACCATGGCGTAAGCCCTGGACTGCTCCATTATTGGCGGCGAACCGTGCGCGACCGAACAGCGATGGAACCGATCTCGTTTGTGCCGCTAGAAGTTGATGACAGCGTGCAGGCTCCAGAAGGAAGCCTCGAGATTGAGTTCGAAAGTGCCCATGTCGTGGTGCGCGGCGCGGTGGACGCGGGCGTCCTGAAAATTGTGTGCGAGGCGCTGCGGCAGGGATGATCGGCGGGCACAGCGATCTGAAGGTCGTGCTGGTGGCGGGACCGATCGACTTCAGGGCCGGTATCAACAAGCTCGCCTCGCTGGTGGCCAACGAGTTGGGCCGAGATCCTTACTCCAACGATGTCTTCGTGTTCCGGTCGAAGCGGATGGACCGCCTGAAGCTCCTGCATTTTGACGGATCTGGAACCATCATGGTGACGAAGTGGCTTGAGGCCGGAAAGTTTTTCTGGCCTCCCGTAACAGGCGGGGTGATCAAGCTGACCTCGGCGCAGATGACGCTGCTGCTGGCTGGAATGGACTGGCGCCGTCTCGAGGAAAACGCGGTAAAAAGGCCAGAAATAGCGGGGTGAAGTGTTGGTTTTACTGGGGTTTTAGGAGATTGTGTGCTAGCAAAATCATGTGTCCCGACCCCCGGAAAATCAGGCTGCTGCACTTGATGCGATGACCCGCCGGGTGGCGGTGCGGATTCCGATGATCCCGGCCGCCTGTTCCAATCTGATCCCGGCCATCATTCCGATTTGATCCCGGCCGGGCAGAAGCCAGATCGTTTCGCCTGATGGCATTAGGGATTGGCGGTGGTCAAGCGGCGGTTTGGGTCGCAGGCCGGCGCATGGATTCACCTTCAAGTTCGAGCCGGTTTGCATTGTGAACGAGGCGGTCCAGGATCGCATCGGCGTAGGTCGGATCATTTATGGTCTGATGCCAGCGAGCCACGGGAAGTTGGCTGGTGACGAGCGTGGAGCGTTGACCGTAGCGGTCTTCGAGGATTTCTAGGAGATGATGCCGGGCGTTGCCGTCGAGTGGCTGAAGCCCCCAATCGTCCAGTATCAGCAACTCGACCTTGGCGAGGCTTCTCATGCGGGCGGCGATACGGCCGTCACCCTTGGCCAGCGTCAGTTCGTCAATCAGCCGTGGCAACCGGGTGTACAGAACCGAACGGTTATCGCGGCAGGCCTTGTGGCCGATCGCACAGGCCAACCAACTTTTGCCGATGCCGGTCGGTCCGATGATGGCCAAGTTTTCGTGCCTGGAGATCCATTCGCCAGCGAGCAGCGTCTCGAAGAGCCGGCGATCAAGGCTGCGGCGCGTTCGGTAATCAACATCCTCAGGCACGGCGCGGTGCCGCAGTTTCGCGTGACGCAGGCGCAGAGCGAGGCGTCTGTCATTTCGGTACGTGGCCTCGTGGTCGAGTAGCAGCGCCAGCCATTCGGCATGGCTGAGGCTCGCCGCGTCATCGTTGCCTTCCATCTCGGCGAAGGCCTTGGCCATGCCGGCGAGGCCGAGATGGCCCAGAAGGTCCAGAGTGGGATGCTTCAGCATTCTTGCTCCTTCAGTTGTAGTAGCTCGAGCCGCGGATGTTGGAGTGGATGATCGGCTCTTGCTCGGGGGATTGGGGAACCGGGACCTGATCGAGGCCCTTCTCGAGGATCGATTTGACCGACGGGTAATTGCGCGCCTGGATTTCCAGCGCGCGCAGCGCCGCGGCTTCGAGCCGCTGGGCGCCGAATCGCCTCTCGAGCCCGATGATGCCCAGACAGGATCGGTAGCCCTGTTCGGGATGGGGTTTTGCCTCGATGACCTTCTCCACCAATAGGGACAACATCGGCCCGATCCGGCTTGCCTCTTCGCGGATCTTTGCCGGCGTCCATTCGCCGTAGCGCCGATGGCTGGAGGGCATGTGCTCGGGGACTGTGGTGTGCCGGCCATTCCCGCTGCCGCGCATGTGCACGGCGATACGCTCGCCTCCCAGGAAGATCTCTACCGTGTTGGCAGTGAACCGAGCTTCGACCTCGCGGCGGGCGAAGCGGTGCGGGACGGAGTAATGGTGCCGCTCGATCGCGATATGGTAATCGAGCCCGACGCGGCAGCGTCGCCATTCGGCGTGAACCCACGGCTCTGCCGGCAGCGGCTTGAGGTTCGGAACATCGACTTCGTCGAACAGCTGGCGGCGCGTCTTGCCGAACTGGCGTAGCACCCGCCGGTCATTGAGATCGGCAAGGCATTCGGTGATCGCTGCGTTTACCTCGGCGAGGCTGTAGAAGATCCGGTTACGTAAGCGGCCCAATAGCCAGCGCTCAATGATACCGACGCAAGCCTCGACCTTGGCCTTGTCCCGCGGTTTGCGCGGCCGGGTCGGCAGGATCGCCGTACCGTAATGCCGGGCCATGTCGGTGTAACTGCGGTTCACCTGAGGATCGAAGTGACAGGCCTTGATCACCGCCACCTTGGCATTGTCGGGCACCAGCAACTGGGGAACGCCGCGGAAGAAGGCGAAGGCGGCATTGTTGCCCGCGATCCAGTCGGGAAACTGCTCGGTCCATGTCGCCAGCGCAAACGACAGGCTCGAGCCGCCCATCACGGCGACGAAGATGTGGGCACCGCGGACTTCCCTGGTCCTGCGGTCCACCACGACCGGCACCGTATCGCCAGCGTAATCAAGGAACAGCTTTTCGCCCCCGGCATGGCTTTGGCGCATGACCAGCGGCAAGCGGCCTTCCCAGCGGCGGAACAGATCGCAGAACCGGCTGTAGCGATATCCGTCTGGATGTTCGGCGCGGTACTCCTCCCAGAGCACCTGCAGCGTCACGTGTTTGCGCTTCAGTTCGCGCGCTACCACCGGCCAGTCCGGCTCCGGAAGCTTGCGTCGGCCAGGTTTGACGCCGGAGGCGCCATACAAGCGTCCCTCCAGATCTATGTCACCAATCTCGGACGGAACCGGCCATGCCAATCCCGAGCTATCGAAGCGCACGATCATGTCGCGCACTGTTGATCGAGCAAGGCCAGTCAGCCGGGCGATCTCGCGCATCGGGACACAAGCCTCCCGATGCATTCTCATTACTTCGCGCACATGGCGCATCTTCGGCCTCCTCGTCGGCATCTCCATCCTCCGGCTACTGCGCCGATAGGATGGACCCAACGATCGGGCTTCTCACTCCCTCCCGGGTGGCCGGGAATTGCTCGGAATGGTGGCCGGCATCATCTCGGAATCCCGGCCGGGATCAAATCGGAATGGTGGCCGGGATGACCCCGGAATCCGCATGGCGGAACTGGAGGCCGAACTCGAGGCGGCCTCCAGGCTGCTGAACACCTACAAGGCCATGCTGTTCGGCTCGCGCTGCGAGCAAGCGCGTATCGTTCTGGACGGGCAAGGCAGCCTCGATCTGGGCGACCTGAGCGCCGCTTGCGTGGCGCCGGCGGCGAACGACGATCCGATGCCCAAGGCGGTAAAGGCTCGTGCCAGGCGCAACATCGGCGCTCTGCCCAAACATCTGCCCCGGATCGTTCATGTCATCGAACCTGGCAGCACGCAGTGCGCCTGCTGCGAAGGCCGCATGCACAAGATCGGCGAGGACGTGAGCGAGGCGCTCGACATCGTGCCGGCCATCCTGCGTGTGATTGCTACCGTCCGTCCGAAGTATGCCTGCCGAAACTGCGAGAGCGGCATCGTCCAGGCGCCGGCGCCGCGCAGGATGATCGAAGGCGGAATGGCGACGACCTCGCTGATCGCCTGGATCGTGACACAACGCTTTGCCTGGTACCTTCCGGTTTATCGCCAGGCTCAGATGCTGGCAGGGCATGGGCTGCAGATTGATCGATCGACGCTGACGCGCTGGCTGAAATGCGCAGCTTGGTGGCTCGAAGGCCTCTATGACCTGCAATTGCGGGCAATCCATAGTCATCCGCGCATCCATGTTGACGAAACCCGGATGCCTGTGATTGGCGGTGGCAATGGCAAGGTTCGCATCGATCAGTTCTGGGCCCACGGCACGGACGACCGTCCCTGGAACGGGCCGGCGCCACCGGCAGTGTGCTATGTCCATGCCAGATCTCGAAGCCACCGCGCGATATCCGAGCAGCTTGGCCGCTATCAGGGCGTGCTCCAGGTCGATGGCTATACTGCCTACAAGGGCCTGGAGAGCCCAGACGGGTTGTCCGGAGGCATCCAGCTCGCGTTCTGCCTTGCTCACCTGCGTCGGCGCTTCGTCGATCTGCATAAGAGCACCCGATCGCCGATTACCGCGCAGATCATCGCCTTGCTGGGCCACATCTACAGGATCGAGGCGGAAATCCGTGGCACCAGTGCCGTACATCGGCTCCTCACGCGGCAGGAAAAATCCAGGCCTATCATGGAAGAGCTCAAGGCACTGCTCGACGATACCTTGCCGCGCGTCTCACAGGTCTCGGATCTGGCAGGGCACATCCGCTATGCTCAAGGTCACTGGCGCGGCCTCACCCTGTTCCTTGAGGATGGCCGCGTCGAGGTCGATAACAACATGATCGAAAGGCAAATGCGCCCGATTGGAATCGGGCGCCGCAATAGCCTGTTCGCTGGCAACGAAGGCGGGGCCCATACATGGGCGGTACTCGCTTCCTTGCTCCAGACAGCAAAATTGAACGGGCTCGATCCGTTCACCTGGCTGAGCGATGTGCTGACCCGGATCATATCGGGCGACGTCCTTAACAACGATCTGGACCAACTCCTGGCGTGGAACTGGCGGCCTGCCGAACCTACGGTTATGCGACTGGCCGCATGAGCAGCACCAATCGCTTCAAGCGCCCAAAGAAGCCCAGAAGAGCGTAAGCGGTAAAGATCCCCCACATTTTCAGATGCTCCGAGGTTGGTAAGTTTCGCCGCA
>NZ_BLJH01000054.1:0-15386 GCF_009811895.1 Novosphingobium sp. TCA1
CGCCTCAGTCCAGCTTGCGTCCATACGCATTTGGCTGCGCCATAATGAGTCGGTGGCCTAGCCCCGCATCCAGCAGCGGCGCCAGTCGGGGCGCGATCATCTCTCCCAGTAGGTCCGACGGCGCGGCGATGTGGACCGTGCCCGAGATGCGCGACGATCGGGCCCGCGCGCTGGCCAGTGCCGATTCCGCCGTGTCGAGGCTGCTTCCGATCGAAGCCGCGAGATCGTCGGCAATCGCCGTTGGTCGAACACCCCGCGAATGGCGATCGAACAAGGGACGGCCCAATTGGGCCTCGAGCGATGCGATGTGCTGCGACGCAGCCGGTTGGGTGATGCCGATTGCCCGGGCCGCCTCGCTCAGTGAACGACGGCGGTAGACTTCGACGAAGGTGCGCAACTGCAGGAGGGACATTCCGGTTCCATAACCGGATTTATGGCCGTCCGCCATTCCCGCTGGATTTCATGATGCCGTTCCCTGCGTACCTAAGCCGCCGAAAGGAACGATCGAAGCAAAATCCCCGCCAATTGCTCCAAGCCCTCACCGCTGTCCTGGTGGCGGGCGCGGCGCCGGCGGGTGCGTTTGCTCGTGTTCCCGACATCACTAGAAAAGGACAACTGACGATGACCCGCATTCTCATGGTGGCCACCTCCGCCGACCGCATGACTCCCGGCACCGAACCGACGGGCGTCTGGCTCGAGGAACTTACCACCCCGTACTACGCGTTCCGCGATGCGGGCGCCGAGGTTACGCTGGCCTCGATCAAGGGTGGCGCCATCCCCGTCGACCAGCGTAGCGTCAACGCCGACGGCGAGAACGACGCTTCGGTCGAGCGCTATCTGAAGGACGAGGCCCTGAAGGCCGAGGTTGCCAGCACCCTTGTATTCACAAGCATCGATCCCGCCGGCTACGACGCGCTGTTCCTGCCGGGCGGCCACGGCACCATGTTCGATTACCCCGTCAGTGACGAACTGGCCCGCCTGGTCGAACGCTTCGACCGCGAAGGCAAGATCGTCGCCGCCGTCTGCCATGGACCGGCAGGGCTGGTCTCGGCGAAGAAGGCCGATGGCACGCCCTTCGTCGCCGGCCGCCGTGTCGCGGGCTTCACGGACAGCGAGGAACGCGCGGTCGGTCTCGATCAGGCGGTGCCGTTCCTCCTCGAAACGCGTCTCAAGGAACTCGGCGGCAAGCACGAGGGCGGCCCCGATTTTGCCCCCTTCGCCCTGCGCGACGGCAATCTGGTGACCGGCCAGAACCCCGCCAGCGCTACCCTCACCGCAGAGCTCGTGATGGAAGCCCTCAAGGACAAGGTCGCCTGATCATGCGCTATCTCCACACCATGCTGCGCGTCGCCGATCCCGAGGCAGCGATCCGGTTCTTCACGCTGCTGGGTCTCAAGGAGACCCGGCGCATGGAGAACCAGGCCGGGCGTTACACGCTGATCTACCTTGCCGCCGACGAGGATTTCCGCGGCGACGGCGAGCAGGGCGATGCCGAGGTCGAACTGACGTACAACTGGCCGCCCGAGGACGGCAGCGCTGCCGAGACTTACACGGGGGGCAGAAACTTCGGCCATCTCGCCTACAGGGTCGACGACATCTACGAGACGTGCGCGCGGCTGCAAGCGGGCGGCGTGACGATCAATCGCCCCCCGCGCGACGGATACATGGCGTTCGTCCGCTCGCCGGACGGGATCTCGATCGAACTGCTCCAAAAAGGCGAACACATGGCCCCGGCCGAACCCTGGGCCTCCATGCCCAACACGGGCGCATGGTGATGGCGCGCCTGTTCGAACCGCTCGAGGTCGCGGGGCTGCGGCTTGCCAACCGCATCGTTATCGCGCCGATGTGCCAGTATTCTGCCGAGGACGGCGCGATGACCGACTGGCACCGGATGCATCTCGGCCAGTTGGCGCTGTCGGGCGCGGGCGCGCTGACGATAGAGGCGACCGCTGTCAGCCCCGAAGGTCGCATCACCTACGGTGACGTCGGCCTGTACGATGACCGTACCGAAGCGGCGATGCGAAGCGTGCTAGAAAGCGTCCGTCAGTGGTCGGACATGCCGCTCGTCATCCAGCTGGCCCATGCCGGCCGCAAGGCGAGCAGCGCCAAGCCGTGGCACGGCGGAGCGCAGCTTCCCCCCGATACGGAGAATGGCTGGCAGACCGTGGCACCCAGCGCCATTCCCTTCGCTCCGGACGACCATCCCCCTGTCGAACTGGACAAGTCAGGGCTTGCCCGCATCCGGGAGGCGTTCGCGGATGCCGCCCGGCGCGCCGGCAGGCTCGGCATCGAAGCCGTCCAGATCCACGCCGCGCATGGCTATCTGCTTCACGAGTTTCTTTCGCCGATCTCCAACCGGCGCGGCGACGAATACGGCGGCAGCCTCGACCACCGGATGCGGTTCCCGCTGGAAGTGTTCGATGCCGTGCGCGAATCGTTTCCGGCCGACCGCCCGGTGACCGTTCGCGTTTCCGGGACTGACTGGGTTGAAGGCGGCTGGACAGCGGAAGAAACCGCAAGGTTTGCGCAGGAACTGGAGCGGCGCGGTTGCGCGGCGATCCACGTCTCCGGCGGCGGGCTCGACCCGCGCCAGCAGATCCCGGTCGGCCCCGGCTATCAGGTACCGCTGGCCCGCACGGTCAAGGACGCGGTCGCTATGCCTGTAATCGCTGTCGGCTTGATCACCGATCCGCACCAGGCGGAGCGCATCCTAGAAGACGGGCATGCCGACGCCATAGCGATTGCCCGCGCTGCGCTGTGGGATCCGCGTTGGCCCTGGCACGCCGCCGCCGCGCTTGGTGCATCGGTCAAGGCGCCCCCGCAATATCTCCGGTCCGAGCCTCACGAAGTGGGCCGCATTCTCAAGGAAATGACGCCATGAAAATCTCCGTCAAACTGCTTCTGGCCGCTGGCGCTGCCCTCTCGCTTGCCGCCTGCGCGACGACCCGGGGGGGGGCATCCGCGCCCCGGATCGAACAGGTCGCGACCTTCGATGGCGCGATGCCGACTGGCGTGACCGTCGCCCCCAACGGGCGCATCTTCGTCAACTTCCCGCAATGGGGCGACAACGCGCCGTTCACGGTTGCCGAGCTGGTCGACGGCAAGGCGGTGCCTTATCCCGACGCCGCGACCAACCGGCCCGATCCGGCCGACCCGGCGGGGCATTTCATCTCGGTGCAGAGCGTGGTGGCAGACGGCGCCGATCGCCTGTGGGTGCTCGACACGGCGGCGCCCAAATTCTCTCAACCACGGGCCGGCGGTGCAAAGCTGGTGGCGATCGATCTTGCGACCAACCGGGTGGTGAAGACGATCGTCCTGCCGCCCAGCGTGGTGCTGCCCACGACCTACCTCAACGATGTGCGCTTCGATCTGCGTCAGGGCGCCGAGGGCGTCGCCTACATCACCGACAGCAGCAACGACGGCGTCGGCGGCATCATCGTCGTCGATATCGCCAGCGGGCGTGCGATCCGGCGCCTGTCGAACCATGCGACGACCAACCCCAAGCCTGGCTTCACCCCGGTCGTCGACGGCGCGGTGCTCATGAACCGCCCGGCCGACGGCCCCGCGACGCCGGTCACGATCGCAAGCGACGCGATTGCGCTCAGCGCCGACGGCAGCCTGCTGTATTACGGTCCACTGTCGGGCCGCCCGCTGCACGCGGTGCCCACGGCGATGCTGCGCGATCCCGCGGTGTCCGAGGAGGCGTTAGGCCGCGCGGTCCGCAGCCTGGGGCGCAAAGGCGCCTCGGACGGGATAGCCGAGGACGACAAGGACCGCGTGTTCGCCGGCGATTACGAGAACAACGCGATCCGCGTGCTCGACCAGGGCCGCTGGACGACGGTGGTCAGCGACCCGCGCATCAGCTGGCCCGACACGCTATCGATCGGCACCGACGGCTACCTCTACTTCACCACCAACCAGCTCCACCGCCAGCCCGGCTTCCACGGCGGGCGGGACCTGCGCCGCAAGCCCTACGAGCTGCTCCGCATCAAGGTCGGCGCCGCTCCCGTCCTGTTGCGCTCGCGGTGAACCCATCAGGCCGGGCGGGCTCGCGCGGGACCGCGATCCGGCGAAAAATCAACAACTGACTTGAAGGAATACAATCATGACAAACGGAATCGAAGGCAAGATCGTTCTCATTACCGGCGGCAGCACCGGCATCGGCGCGGAAACCGCGCGTCTTCTCGCGGAACGCGGCGCCAAGGTGGCCATCGCCGCGCGGCGCAAGGACAGGCTCGACGAGGTCGTCGCGGACATCGCCGCAGCTGGCGGCACGGCACGTAGCTACGCGCTGGACGTGACCGACAAATCGGCGGTCCAGTCCGTCGTCGCCGCAATCATTGCCGACTTCGGCCGCCTCGACGTGCTGATCAACAACGCCGGGCTGATGCCGATCCGTCCGATGGCCGAGGTCAACACCGACGAGTGGGACCAGATGATCGACGTCAATCTGAAGGGTACGCTCTACGGCATCGCGGCGGCCCTTCCCGGTTTTCTCGAGCAGGGCAGCGGTCACATCATCAACTTGAGCTCGGTTGCGGGCATCAAGGTCTTCGCACCGGGCGGCACGGTCTACTCCGGCACCAAGTTCGCCGTCAGCGCGATCAGCGAGGGCTTGCGCCACGAGGTGGGGGAAAAGGTCCGGGTCACGTCAATCGAGCCTGGAGCTGTCGAAAGCGATTTGAAGTTCACGACCTCTGGCGCGGCTGCCGAGACGGTGCTGGACTTCTACAAGCAGGCCATCCCGGCGGCATCGGTGGCGCGTGCTATCGCGTTCGCTGTCGAACAACCTGATGACGTCGACGTCAATGCGATCGTCATCCGGCCGACCGCACAGGAGTTCTGATTTCGACGAGGAGGCGGGGCCGCGTGTGCTCCGCCTCATAAGGAACGTTCCGGCCCGCTCGACCGTTACTTCGCCGAATAATATCTCTCCGTTTCACTTGAGGAGTCATTTATGCCCAAACTTGCCCTGTATGTACCGCTGAAGGCCAAGCCCGGAAAAGAGCGCGATGTCGCCAATTTCCTAACCTCGGCATTGCCGCTCGTTCAAGCTGAGGCGGGCACTCTGACTTGGTATGCGATCGAGGAAGGTCCCGGTGCGTACGCGATCTTCGATACGTTCGACACAGAGGAGGATCGGCAGGCCCATCTTGACGGCAAGGTTGCCGCCGCACTGATGGACAAGGCAGAAGAACTGTTTTCTGAACCGCCGCAGATTCACAAGTTCACCCTCCTGGCCGCGAAATAGCGGAGCGGTCGGCACCCTAAGCTGCCGTTTGACTGCAGGGTAAGGCTCGTGTTTCCATCCGGAATGGAGGACCCGGCCAAATCGGGAAATGAATAAATGGATAGGACAGGTCATCCGCGATAGTGGATGGCCTTGTCTTTTGCGCTTATCACACCTCTGAATTTACTGTTAAGCGCCGTTGATGTGTCGCATCGTAACGGCAATATTGGTTCGCGGGAGATTCTTGGGCACGTCAATTTGGCGCGTTATTCGGCCGTTCTGGCCCAGTCATTCAGAAGACCGCCGTGAATCGATCCCAGGATGGCCCTACGGGAAGGAACCTCTCAGGTAGCAGAAGGTTCAGGAAACTGAGATCACTTGGAAGGGTGCGATGTCCTCCGCCGTTGCGATGGACCGGATCATCAGAAAGCTCTCGATTTGATGACGCGTTGAGAAGATCTGCGAAAGGAAAAGATCCGTGAAAGCTGTCGTGTACAACGGGCCCAAAGATGTTTCTGTCAGTACCATCGATGATCCCAAGATCGAAAAGCAGACCGATGTTATCATCCGGCTGACCACCACCAATATCTGCGGGTCGGACCTTCACATGTATGAGGGCCGTACCAGCTTTGAGAAGGGCAGGGTCTTCGGTCACGAAAACCTTGGCGAGGTCATCGAAGTTGGCTCTGCCGTAGATCGTATCAAGAAGGGCGATCGCGTGTGCATGCCGTTCAACGTCGGTTGCGGTTTCTGCGAAAATTGCGAACGCGGTTTGACGGGTTTTTGCCTCACCACCAACCCTGGAACCGCCGGCGCAGCGTATGGCTTTGCCGAGATGGGGCCGTGGCAAGGTGGTCAGGCCGAGTTGATGCGCGTTCCTTATGCGGACTTCAATTGTCTGAAGCTGCCTGAGGACGCTGCGGAGAAGGAGGATGACTATGTCATGCTCTCCGACATCTTCCCGACGGGCTGGCATGGCGTCGAACTTTCAGGTTTCCTGCCTGGCGAAAGCATCGCAATCTACGGCGCCGGTCCGGTCGGTTTGATGGCCGCGCACTCAGCCGAAATCCGCGGTGCCTCTCAGATCTTCGTAGTCGATTCTCACGATGACCGTCTGAAACTGGCCGAGGCGATGGGCGCTATTCCGATCGACATGCGCAAGGGCGATCCCGCCCAGCAGATCCTTGACGCGACCGGCGGTCTCGGGACCGACCGGGGGGTCGAGGCGGTCGGGTATCAGTGTTGCGATCGCCACGGCAAGGAGCGCAGCAATTACACGATGAACTGCCTCGTCAAAAGCACGAAGGCCACCGGCGGAATCGGCGTCGTCGGCGTGTTCATTCCGGAAGACCCGAACGCGCCCGACGATCTCCAGAAGGAAGGCAAGATGGCGTTCGACTTCGGCAACTTCTGGTTCAAGGGCCAGAAGATCGGCACCGGTCAGTGCAATGTAAAGCACTACAACCGGCGACTGATGAAGCTTATCGAGCAAGACCGGGCCAATCCTGCCCAAATCATCTCGCACCGACTGCCGCTTGATCAGGCACCAGACGCCTACAAGCATTTCGACGAGCGCGATGCTGGTTGGACGAAGGTCGTGCTCAAGCCGGGCACCTGACCTTAGTCTTCGACGGAATAGGAAATAAATTATGACTTTGGAAGGCAAATCAGTTGCCATTCTGATCGCACCCCGCGGGACGGAAGAGCCAGAATTCTCGAAGCCCAAGCAAGCTGTCGAGGACGCTGGTGGCAAAGTGACCGTGGTCAGTTTTGAGCCGGGCAAGGCTCGCACAGTCAATAGCGATCTTGACGAGGGCGGCAGCTATACTATCGACAAGACGTTTTCCGAGGTCAAAGCCGACGATTTCGACGGACTTGTTGTGCCCGGAGGGACTGTCGGTGCCGACAAGCTGCGCGGCAGCGTCGAGGCAATTGGTTTCATCCGGGCTTTCTTCGATCAGAAAAAACCTGTTGCGGCTATATGCCATGCACCCTGGACATTGATCGAGGCGGGCGTGGTTGAAGGTCGCAACTTGACGTCCTACCCGACGCTGAAGGTCGATATCGAGAACGCCGGCGGTGCATGGACCAATGAGGAAGTCGTGGTCGACAACGGCCTTGTTACCAGCCGCGATCCCAATGATTTGCCCGCCTTCTGTGCCAAACTCGTCGAGGAAATCGCAGAAGATGCGGGCGCATCGCTCGCAGCAGGGAATTAGGACGGGGCGTTTCGACGAACCATGCGAGGGCCCTTTCCCTGGAGGAGGTCCTCACAAAGCAAGCGTGGCGGATGGCCAACGATTGGCCGTCCGCCACGCCGCGTATCACACGAACACGGCGCACCTGACGGGCACTCGAACCCTGAGCCGCGTCAACCGCGGTGTCATATCGCCGGCTCCCGCTTCGAGATTGGACCCATTCCAACGTGTGGTTGACATGCACCTGATCGAACGTGCGTTCGGCCAGATTTACGACCTATAGGGCCGCCTTGAGATAGCGGGCGGTGAGACTGCCTTCCGCTTCAGCAACTACGCCAGGGACGCCGCTGGCAACGATACGGCCCCCATCTTCCCCGGCCCCCGGTCCCAGGTCGATGATCCAGTCCGTCTGTGTGATGGCGCGCATGTCATGTTCGACGACTACGACGGTATTGCCGGCATCTACGAGGCCCTGCAGGTGTTGCATCAGCCGGTCGCCATCGGAGGGGTGAAGCCCCGAAGTTGGCTCGTCAAGGATGTAGATCGTGTTGCCGCGTTGAGCGCGTTGCAGTTCAGTCGCCAGCTTAATGCGCTGCGCCTCCCCGCCAGACAGCTCGGTCGCCGGCTGACCGAGCCTCAGATAGCCAAGACCGATCTGCCGCAACACGTCGAGGGAGCGCATCACAGATGCCTCGCCAGCGAAGAAATCGCACGCATCGTCGACCGTCAGTTCGAGCACCTGGGCGATATTGCGCCCGTTCCATTCGACTTCGAGCGTTTGCGGGTTGTAGCGAGAGCCATGACAGGTCGAGCACGGGGCAAAAACGCTCGGCAGGAACAGCAGCTCCACCATGACGTATCCCTCGCCCTCGCACACAGGGCAGCGGCCTTGCGCGACGTTGAACGAGAACCTTCCCGGGTTGTAGTGCCGCCGGCGGGCGAGCGGCGTATCAGCGAAGATCCGTCGCACATGGTCGAACATGCCGCTGTAGGTGGATAGGTTGGAGCGCGGCGTGCGGCCGATCGGTTTCTGATCGACCCGCACCAGCCTGCGAACATGCTCCATGCCTGCGACAATGCGTCCTTCAGTGTCGTTCTGCGCAACATCGAGCAGCGGATCGATATCCTCCTCCTCGGCCACGGGAGAGCCGCCGAGGTGTTCCGTGACGAGCTCGGGCAGCGCCTGACTGACAAGACTGGATTTGCCCGATCCCGAAACGCCGGTGACAGCGGTGAAGCAGCCGATGGGAAACTCGACGTCGAGACCATGGAGATTGTTCCGCCTGATCCCTTCCAGGCGTAGCCATGCCTTGGGATCGCGCGGTGTGCGCTCACTGCGGAGCGGCTCTGCGAACAGGTAGCGGCGGGTGATCGAAGTCTCGACGTCGGCAAGCCCCTCTATCGGCCCGCTGTAGAGGACTTCACCGCCCTTTTCCCCGGCTCCTGGCCCGACATCGACGAGCCATTCCGCGCGGCGGATCACGTCGAGATCATGTTCGACGACGAACAGGGAGTTGCCCGCCGCCTTGAGACGCTCGAGAATGGTGAGTAAGGCTTCGCCATCTGCCGGGTGCAACCCTGCCGAAGGCTCGTCAAGCACATAGACCACGCCGAAAAGCTGTGACGACAATTGCGTGGCAAGCCGCAAGCGCTGCAGCTCTCCGGAGGAGAGCGTCGGCGTGCTGCGGTCGAGCGAAATGTAGCCAAGGCCAAGATCGATCAGCGGCTCTAGCCGCTCGATCAATTCGCAGGCGAGGCGTTGGGCGGCGATCCGCTTCTCGTCGGAGAGATTGGGCGTGCGGCGTACGTCGGGCGCGCTCTTGTGCGCAGAGCCGCCCGCCGCAACCCGTTGTTCGACCGCTGCATCGCGGGCCGCTTTTTCCAGAACATGGCCCTTTGAGGGGGCGGAGACTGCCCCATATTCGCCATGCGCGACGGGGATCAGCAAGTCCTTCAGCTTGAGCACCGTCAGTTCGCCGAACTCGGCAATGTCGAGGCCGGCGAATTTGACCGACAGGGCTTCGCGCTTCAGGCGCTTGCCGTTGCAGGTCGGGCAATCGCGGCCGATGATATATTGCGAGACGCGCTTCTTCATCAGCGCGCTTTTAGTGTTGGCGAAGGTTTCCAGCACATAGCGGCGCGCGCCGGTGAAGGTGCCCTGGTAGCTCGGTTCCATGCGGCGCTTGAGCGCCGTCCGGGTCTGTTCGGGCGTCAGGCCCGCATAGACCGGCACCGTCGGCGCCTCTTCCGTGAAGAGGATCCAGTCGCGATCCTTTTTCGGCAGGTCGCGCCACGGCGTATCGACGTCATAGCCGAGGGAAACGAGGATATCGCGCAGGTTCTGGCCATGCCACGCGGTTGGCCAGGCGGCGATCGCCCGATCGCGAATGGTGAGGCTGTCGTCAGGAACCATCGTCTCTTCGGTCGCGTCATATACGCGGCCGATACCGTGGCAGGTCGCGCAGGCCCCCGCGACCGTGTTGGGGGAGAAATCCTCCGCATAGAGCATGGGTTGATGGCGCGGATATTCGCCGACGCGCGAATAGAGCATCCGCACCAGGCTGGAGAGCGTCGTCACGCTGCCGACCGAGGATCGCGCGTTGGCCGAGCCGCGCTGTTGCTGCAACGCGACCGCGGGCGGCAAACCGTCGATCGCGTCGACCTCCGGCACGCCGGCCTGGTCGATCAGGCGACGGGCATAGGGCGCAACCGATTCCAGATAACGCCGCTGGGCTTCGGCATAAAGGGTGCCAAACGCGAGCGATGATTTGCCCGAGCCCGATATGCCGGTGAACACCACGAAGGCGTCGCGCGGTACATCGACGTCAATATTTTTGAGGTTATTCTGGCGCGCGCCGCGAACCTGCACGCAAGCGGGCGGCCCCGTATGCCCATAATCCGTGGCCGGCGTGGTCGCGTGAGTATCCTTGCTCTTCAATTCAGTCTTCCTGCCCTATACGCCCGTGCGGCCCGTCGTTCATCACAGTCAGGTAACAGATGAATCCATTTCCGACTCAATACATCCAATGGCCAGGCTGGCCCGATGGTCGGCACCTTCGAAATATTTTTCGAGCATTAGACAAAGGTTACGACAAACCATTTTTCCCGTTGGGTTGCGCGACGAGGCCACACACACTCCGCTGGTAAGCGCCTGGGCCAGGCGGCCTTGGTCCGTGCCGCTATCGGCAAGTAACGACCGCACTTCGGCGCTTGTTACCGCATCGCGACGTGTTGCCCATTTGCCAGAGCGCGCTTCATCATGGCCGGGGTCGGGCCATGATGACGGCCGAGTTGTCGATCCGAGCGCCTCGCGCCGCTTCGGATCAGCGGGTCAGTAGTGGATAACCGTGCGGATCGACTTGCCTTCGTGCATCAGTTCGAAGGCCTCGTTGATCTCCTCCAAACCCATCGTGTGGGTTACGAACGGGGCCAGATCGATATCGCCTCTCATCGCGTCCTCGACCATTCCGGGGAGCTGTGTCCGTCCCTTGACGCCACCGAAAGCGGACCCCTTCCATACGCGGCCCGTGACGAGCTGGAATGGGCGGGTGGAGATTTCCTCGCCCGCGCCGGCAACGCCAATCACGATCGACTGACCCCAGCCACGGTGCGCTGATTCAAGCGCGGCGCGCATGACTTGGACGTTGCCGATGCACTCGAAGGTATGATCGATGCCCCAGCCCGTCATCTCGATCAGCACTTGCTGGATGGGCTTGTCATGGTCCTTGGGGTTGATGCACTCGGTCGCACCGAACTGGCGTGCCAGCTCGAACTTCGATGGATTAGTGTCGATGGCTATGATGCGACCCGCCTTCGCCTGGCGCGCACCCTGAATGGCCGCGAGGCCGATGCCGCCGAGGCCGAACACGGCGACCGAGTCTCCAGGCTGGACCTTGGCGGTATTGTGGACTGCGCCGATGCCGGTCGTGACGCCGCAGCCGAGCAGGCAGACATGTTCGGGGTTAGCCTCGGGATTGATCTTGGCAAGCGAGACTTCGGCGACCACAGTATATTCACTGAAGGTTGAACAGCCCATGTAATGATAGAGGGGCTGACCATTGTACGAAAAGCGGGTGGTCCCATCGGGCATCAAGCCCTTGCCCTGCGTTTCGCGGACAGCGACGCACAGGTTGGTCTTGCCCGACAGGCAGAAGTCGCACTTGCCGCACTCGGCGGTGTAGAGCGGAATCACGTGATCGCCCGGCCCGACGCTGGTGACGCCCTCACCGACCTCGACAACGATGCCCGCGCCCTCGTGGCCCAGAACCACAGGGAAAACGCCCTCCGGATCACTGCCTGCAAGCGTGTACGCGTCGGTGTGGCACACACCGGTGTGCGTCACCCGGATGAGCACTTCGCCCTTCCGGGGCGGGGCGACATCGATTTCGACGATTTCGAGTGGCTTGCCCGCCTCGAAGGCTACCGCGGCGCGAGATTTCATGTTGGGATACCCTCGTTGAGTTAAACTGGTTGCTGGTGCGAGGCCGTTGCGTCATCGCAAATTCGTTGAGGTTCTGAGACTGGCGCTTGTGTAATCAGACGAGGTTCCCCCGCCAATCTCCAAATGCGCCCCCGATCGGGCAGGCATAGCCGCCATGTTATCCTGAAACAGGTCTGGCACGCGGAGGAGGAGCGGTCATGCTCTCAACCCTGCTCCACAGGCAACGACGGCATGGGCGCTGAGGGTCCGATCCTGTCCTCGGGCGGGGGGAGCCATCGCTCGCCCCCCCCGGTTTGCCGGTCAGACCGTGACGACGACCTTGCCGATCTGTTCGTTCGATTCGAGGAAGCGGTGCGCGTCCTGGATGGCGTCGAGCGGGAAGGTGCGCGCGATCCGCGGCTTTAGCGCGCCCGATTCCAGACCCGCCACGATGAACGCCTTGGCGCGATCGAGGGCGGCGTCGTCCGAGACGATCTCGCTGTAGATATAACCCTTCAGCGTGAGGCTCTTGCCCAGCACGGAGAACAACGGGAACGGCGTCGGCTCGTCGCTGAGCGCGCCATATTCAAGCAGGATGCCGCCGCGCGCCATGCTCGCGGCCAGAAGTTCGAGCAACGGGCCGCCGACCGGATCGAGGACCACGCGCGCACCTGCACCGTCGGTTATCTCCATCACCCTCGCTACCAGGTCTTCTTCCCCGGTCGCGACGACATGATGTGCACCGGCATCGATCAGGGCCTGGCGCTTGGCGCCGGTACGCGTCGTCGCGATTACCGTCGCGCCGACCATCCGCGCAATCTGGAAGGCAGCAAGGCCGACGCTGCTGGAGGCAGCAGTGACGATGACGAAATCGCCCTCGCCGAGTTTCGCCTGCTCCACCAGCGCACCCCAGGCGGTGACATACTGCATCCACACGGTCGCCGCTTCCTCGAACGACAGCGCCGCCGGATGCTTGACGACGAGGCGGGCGGGCACGTTGGCGACCTCGCCATAAGTGCCCCAGCGCGCGATATCGAGCGGGGGGATGACGCTGACGGCTTCGCCTTCCGCAAACCCGGTCACGTCCGCGCCGACCGTAACGACAGTGCCGGCAGCCTCATAGCCAAGGCGGCTCGGGAACTCGGCTTCCTGAAGGTAGGCATGGTTGCGGAACATCACCTCGGCGCGGTTTATGCCTATCGCCTTCACCGCGATCTGCACTTCGTCGGCCGCGGGCGCGGGAACTGCCACATCTTCAATCCTGAGGACGCTGGCGTCGCCATATTCGTGGATACGGACGATGCGGCTCATTGGAGACTCCTTGATTATTGAATGATCGTTCTGTAAGGGAGCGGACCACCCGTTTCAAGATATTATTTATCGATCGTTCCATATCGTGCATCAGAGATGACAGAGACGAAAGCCCGTCGCCGCGCAGGTCGCCCTCGTGTGTTCGACACTGACGCTGCGCTCGACAAGGCGGTGCGGCTGTTCTGGCAGCGCGGCTACGAGGCGACATCGATGGCCGATCTGGTGGCGGAGACTGGCGTCGCCGCCGCAAGTCTCTATGCAGCGTTTGATAACAAGGCGGGGCTGTTTGCGGCGGTGATCGAGCGCTACGCCGCGACGTTCAGCGTCCACCTCTATGCACCCATCAACGATCCGGCGTTGTCCACCTACGAGGCCGTCAAAGGCCTGCTGGAACGAGCGGCGTCATCATTCTCGGAACCTGGAACGCCGGCCGGCTGCTTCATGTATTCGGCAGCGGCAGCCGTTTCGCCGGCGTCCGCCGCCATCGAATGCCTGCTGCGCGACAAGCGTATCGCGGCGGAGGCCCTCCTGATCGAGCGTCTGCAACGCGGCGCCGCGCAGGGCGAGCTTGCGGCCAACACCGATCCGGCCGTGCTAGGCAAGTTCATCAATACGGTCATGGAAGGCATGTCCGTTCAGGCGCGCGACGGCGCTACGATCAACGAACTGCTCTCGATCGCCAAAATGGCACTCGATCGATGGCCGGCCGCGATATGATCGTTACATGGTGGTCATCTGCCAATCCGCCTCCCGCGACCGAACAGTCGAACTCATCTCATAGGACGAAAGCACATGAAACACGTGACATTGCCCGGCGGGGAAGTGGTTCCTTCAATGGGTCAAGGCACCTGGAAGATGGGCGAACGTGCCGAGCGGCGATCCGATGAGATCGCTGCGCTACGCGCCGGTGTCGAGTTGGGCATGACGCTCGTCGATACCGCTGAAATGTATGGCGATGGTGCGGCGGAAGCGCTGATCTGCGAAGCGCTCGGCGACCGTCGCGACCAGTTATTCCTCGTCAGCAAGGCGTATCCACAGAACGCATCGCGCTCCCGCCTTGCCGGTGCGTGCGAGGCGAGCCTGAAGCGGCTCGGCACCGATCGGCTCGACCTCTACCTGCTCCACTGGCGGGGATCAGTGCCGCTCGCTGAGACGATAGAGGCAATGGAGGCGCTAAAATCGGCGGGGAAAATCAGGCATTGGGGTGTCAGCAACCTCGACACCGACGATATGGACGAGCTTATCGCTGCCGGCGGGGATGGCTGCGTGACCGATCAGATCCTCTACAATCTCGTCCGTCGAGGCCCTGAGTTGGACCTGTTGCCGTGGCTCGCCCAGCACAAAGTGCCAGTGATGGCGTATAGTCCCGTCGAGCAGGGACGCCTCTCAAGCCATCCCGCCCTCGACAAAGTAGCGGCCCAGGTTGGCGCAACCCCTGCGCAGGTCGCACTTGCCTGGACGTTGCGCCACGATGGCCTTATCGCCATCCCGAAAGCGAGTTCGATTGCACATGTGCGGGAGAACCGCGCGGCCGCAGATATCGTGCTCTCCGACGCCGACATTGCGACACTCGATGCGGAATTTCCCAGGCCACGCGACCGCCGTCCACTCGAGATGCTTTAGCGTCAGATGACGATATTATCGCTCGAAGGAACAGAACGCAAACCGGATCGGCGGTAGGCGCTCAGCGGTGCGGTGATCGGACCAGTGTCGACACCGCTATCGAGCGGGTGCTGCGCGACTGACGGTTCGAGCACCAGGCCTATCGCGCCCCTGGCCCCAATCTGCTCTTAGCCTCCACGAATAACCGTCTGACCGTTCTTACCGTCTATGGGGCGTATCCGAGCTGGCAGGGCATCCAGCCAAGGGCGTCATTCTTGTCCATCGGGCGCTCTGGATCGAAGCTCGGGCGGCCTAGCTGTCAGCACGACACCGCGCTGCCTGAGTTTCCGAGCTGCCATCCCAGCGTGCGCCGCTGGCGGGAAGGTGAGCCGATTACTCGCTCAAGCTCAGTTCGACAGAGCGCAGGCCATGAACCGTTCACTGCACTGCAGCGCCGAATTAGCGCTCTGCTACCTAGAGAGCTGCTTAGCAAAAAAATGCTCTCAATAGCCCGATCTCGCAAGCTCAGTATCTGATTTACGAAAAAGGGAAATGTGGTGGACGCACTAGGCCGCGTTGACATAAGATTTCAGCCATAGGCGCACTGCGGCGAGGTTGAGAAAGC
>NZ_BLJH01000055.1:0-14567 GCF_009811895.1 Novosphingobium sp. TCA1
CGAGGCCGAAGGCCATCTCTGGCGCGCCTATGCGTCTTCCGAGTTCACTGCCCAGCCCGGGCGCGTTAAATAGAACGGGCACGGAGATGCGCTAGCGACCGCTGGCGTCGGCAACACCTGTTTTCCGTGCACTCGCGGCAGACTGCCTTTGGCCGGTAGGCGAATGTCGGGTTCAGAGAGCAGAAAGTGGGATAGCTGCCGCTCACACCCCGGCAGCAGCCGACCACGTCCGGCCATTTCGGCCTAATTCGAGGAACGGCCTATTTGGACGTAAGCAGCCATTCAGCAATCATAAACGATCAAAATGAGGCGCAATGTTGCGCTGCGGCAAACTTCTGGCTAAGGAAGCGGCAATCGCATGGACCCGGTGCAATTCCGGGTGGCTATTCCGGCCGCCGATCCGCCGGACAACGCACTTCGCACTCCAATATCACGCCGCTCTTCGAAAACGGCGCTGCTGCGATCTTTGCGGAATATCACATTGATGAACATCACACCCTTTGCCCGGTATCGTGCTGAATGGTGCAACGGTGCCGGTAGCGTGCGCCGCGATGTGCTTGCCGGTATGGTTGGCACTTTCGCGCTCATTCCCGAGGTTATTGCCTTTTCCTTTGTCGCCGGCATTGATCCCGAAGTCGGCCTTTTCGCATCTTTCGTGATCGGGATCGTCATCGCTATTGCCGGCGGCCGACCGGCGATGATCTCCGGCGCAGCTGGCTCGGTCGCACTCGTCGTAGCAGCTCTGGTTCACAGCCATGGCCTTCAGTACCTGCTTGCCGCGACGATCTTGGCTGGCATCCTTCAGATCGTCTTTGGCCTGCTCAAGCTGGACGTCCTGCTGCGGTTCGTGTCGCGGTCCGTCCGGACTGGCTTCGTGAACGCTTTGGCGATCCTGATCTTCTCGGCGCAAGTGCCGCAGATGCTGGGCGTAACCTGGCACACCTATGCGATGATCGCTGGCGGTCTCGGGATAATCTACCTGTGGCCCCGCCTGACGACGGCCATTCCGTCGCCGCTCATCTGCATCGTAATCTTGACGCTGATCAGCGTCGCTTTCCCGATGCCGGTTCACACCGTCGCTGACCTAGGTCGTTTGCCTGCGTCGCTTCCTTCGTTCCATATTCCCGACTTCCCGCTCACCCTGGAGGCGTTTCGGATTGTGGCGCCCTACGCTTTCGCGATGGCGGCAGTTGGCCTGCTGGAATCGATGATGACCGCGAGCGTGGTCGATGAGCTCACTGAAACGACCAGTTCAAAGGCGCGGGAATGTACGGGTCTTGGCCTCGCTAACGTAGCTGCCGGCCTCTTCGGCGGCATCGCGGGCTGCGGCATGATCGGTCAAACCGTCGGCAATGTGCGGTACGGTGGCCGAGGGCGCCTCTCGACCCTTGTTGCAGGCGTCTTCCTGCTGATCGTCATGGTTCCGCTGCGTCCTTGGATCGCCCAGGTGCCGGTTGCCGCGCTCGTCGCGATCATGATCATGGTGTCGATCAGCACATTCTCTTGGGGATCGCTGTCGGATCTTGCGCGACATCCCAAGGTCTCAGGGGTCGTCATGCTGGCCACGGTGGCGGTGACGGTCGCGACGCACGACCTCTCTGCCGGCGTGGCGGTCGGCGTGGTTCTCAGCGGCGTGTTCTTCGCCTTCAAAGTGACCAAGCTCATGCGCATCGAAGAAGACTTTGATCCTCTGACCGACACGCGGACCTATATCGTCTCCGGCCAGATTTTCTTCGCCAGCGCCGAGATTTTCGCGGACCAGTTCGACCTGCGCGACACGGCGCGAAACGTCCGGATCGATCTGACAGCGGCACATCTCTGGGATATCACGGCCGTGGGTGCGTTGGAGGACATCGTCACGAAGATGCGACGACATGATATACGGGTGGAATTGATCGGCCTCAACCAGGCCAGTGCGATCCTCGTCGATAGGCACGCACCAATTGTCCGCCAATCCACGGGCTGATGGTCTGCTTATGCCTATTATGATCGTCTGAGTTTCTGCAGCCGGAGCGCTTCAAATTCAGGTCGCTGCCGGGGCTTGCTCACCCATTGAAACGCATGACGCGATCAGCGTTAGGAAAGATAAGCATTGGTTTGATGCCGGGTGAATCGATCAGCCCGTATCGTCGGAACGGCGCTATCTCGCCTCATTCGCGCTGGTTCGTTTCGCTCACCGGCCAGACACCGAGCAAATCGCCTGTCTTGGAATTCTCGACGCGCAAGTCCGCGAAGTCGCCGATGATCATGCACTGCGGTCGTTCATGCAGCCCGGCCCGCTGGAAACATCGCACTGGTCCACCCGCCTCGGCTGATTGGAGGCGGCCAGTGATCCGCAAGGCAAATCCGCGTACGGCATCAAAATCGTCCGGCGCCATCCGCTTGACGATGTCGAGCCTGCGCGCGCTCTTGCCCGCATCGTCTCCAATAAGGCGGGCAATCGCCAATTCGCCCTGGGCCTGACCAGACGGATCGGTGTTGATCCCGCCGGAAAGTGGGGTGGCAGGGCACTCTGGGGCCGTCGACCAAGGCCTGGCGATCCAGAAGCCCTCAAACGCGGCCTTGCCTTCCCCGGTCTTGGTGATTCCCCATAGTGCGCGTTCCCACCGCACGGGGTTGATCCACACGCGCAAAGTCGACTTTGCTTCGTCATACCGCCATCCGAACGGCGCAGTGCGTTCGCCCTCGACCGGTCCCTCGCAGCCGAACGGTAGCATGAGATCGAAGCGCCGGCCCGCCGCTGCCTGCACCGCTTCCGGCAAGGGACGTGAAGCACTCGCCGCGTCGATCGCATCGGCGACTAGGTCGAGCAGTCCGGCCCGATCCAGAGTGGGGGGCGGCGCAATGGCGGTTGGCGCAGGCGGCGCTTCGCCTTGAGGCGTCAGAGCGGCCGCCACTGGAGGCGCAGGTTCGGGAGCCGTGGCGCGACCGATCAGGAAGCCGCCGCCACCCACCAGCAGCACCGCGGCAAGCCCGCCGGCCATGGCCAATCGACTGGAATGGGGGGTCGGCTCTTGCATAAGCCCCTCCTAGCAAAGCATCTTCCGCTCTCCCACCCCGAAGACCATTGGTGCGTCTTTCGTTGACAGACGGCGGCCATGAACCGAGGCAGGGAAGCCATGACGCTCGATCAACTTCTTACCCTCCTGGTTCTGGCGACGGTCGTCGCCGCGCTTGTCTGGGACAAGGTGCGAGCCGATGTGGCGGCGCTGAGCGGTGCAGCGTTCCTGCTAATCACGGGCGTGGTCAGACCGGTCGAGGTGCAGAGCGCCTTTGCCAGCCCCGCAATCATGGCGCTCGCATCGCTGTTCGTCATCGCCTACGCGCTGGAATTGAGCGGACTGCTGGACCGCGCGATTGTGTTGGGTGTCAACCTGTGCAAGCGCATGGGATCGAAAGGGATCTGGCTGCTCCTCACCATGATCGGCTGTGCCTCCTGCTTTCTCAACTCGACCCCCATCGTCGTGCTGGGTGCCCCCGTAATCCGTGACATCGCGCAGTCGCTGGGCCAGTCGCCCAAGCGATATCTGATGCCGCTTTCCTACATCACCGTGCTGACTGGCTGCTGCACGCTCATCGGCACCTCAACCAACCTGCTTGTCGACGACATGGCGCGCGTCGCGGGACAACCCCGCTTCGGCTTCTTCGAGATCACGCCCGTGGGTCTGCCCGTCGCGATCGTCGGCGGCCTCTACCTTCTGCTGGTGAGCGGGCATATGCTAGGTCGGCCCGAGGAGAAGACACAATCGCATCCCAAGGCGATCGACCCGCACGCGATTCACAGCGCTCAGGTCGGCGACGCCACGCTGTTCGCCAAGCCGCGCATCCTGCATCCGCGCAAGGCCGCACTGGCCGCCGGAATATTCGTGGGCGTCATCACGCTTGCCGCGTTGAACGTTGCGCCGATCGCCGCGACCGCGCTGACCGGGGCCGTCCTGCTCATTCTTCTGCGCGTGATCAGCCCGGACGAGGCCTATGCCGGCCTAAAGCCCGAAATCCTTATCCTGATCGCCGGGATGGTCGTGATCGGCATCGCCATGGACCAGAGCGGGCTGGCGTCGCAGGCGTCGGAACTGCTCATCGCCAGTGTGGAAGGGCTCAGTCCACTCGTCGCACTCATCGTGCTCTACGGCGTCACCATGGTCCTGACCGAACTTCTCTCCAACGCCACGGTCGCGGTATTAGTGACGCCTGTCGCCGTCGCGCTGGCCGATAGTCTAGGGGTCAGCCCGCGTCCCTTCCTAATCGCCGTCATGATGGCGGCCAGCGCGGCTTTCGCCACCCCGTTTGGTTATCAAACCAACGTCATCGTCTACCAGATGGCAGGCTACCGCTACATGGATTTTGTGCGCGTCGGGCTTCCGCTCAACCTGATCACTTTTGCCGTGGCCATCGTCGCGATCCAGTCGGCCTTTCCTTTCTAGAGCCGATTTATCTGACGTTCTTGCCGAAAAATTAGAAAGCGCCAACAGCAATGAGCAGCGCGAAAGTGAGCGCAGCCGATGCTCCAGACGAAACCGGATTCCAACTGTCGCTTCATAATCGTTCTTCAAATTCAGACAGCGAACGATCCAGTGCCATTCAGGCGCGATCCGCCTACGTTCTCACGGTGGATGGCCATCAGGATGCCGAGCAGGATCAGAACCGTCATCATCGCTGAGCCTCCGTAGGACATGAGCGGCAGTGGAATGCCGACGACCGGCGCCAGCCCCATCACCATGGCAAGGTTGATCGACACATAAAGGAAGATGGTGAAGGCCAGGCCGCAAGCCGTCAGTCGGGTGAAGATCGTGTCACCGGCGACACCCAGGCGCCAGCCCCAGCGAATGAGATAACCGTAAGTCAACACGACGAAGAGGCCGCCCATGACGCCCCACTCTTCCGCCATTGTCGCGAAGATGAAATCGGTGTGCGCTTCAGGCAGATAGGCCAGGTGGCTTTGGGTGCCATCAAGGAAACCCTTGCCGAACAGTCCGCCTGATCCGATCGCTATTTTCGATTGGGTAATGTGATAGCCCGTGCCCAATGGATCGCCTTCCGGGTCCATGAACACCAGCACCCGGTTTTTCTGATAATCGTGCAGCATGCTCCATGCGACTGGGAGTGCGGCAAGAAGAGCGGCACCCGCTGTTAAGAACCAGCGTAGGCCGACACCGGCGAGAAAGATGACGAGCACGCTCGCCATGGAAATCATCATGGCGGTGCCAAGGTCGGGCTGGAGCATGACCAGCGCAGCGGGGACAGCGAAAAGGGCGATCGGCGCAACAAGCACCGATGGCGTGCTGACATAGATCGCCGGTAGTCGGTGAAAAAACTTGGCGAGGCTAAGCACGACCGCGATCTTCATAAACTCGGACGGCTGCAACCGTATAAAACCGAGGTCGATCCAGCGTTGCGCACCCATACCGATTTTGCCGAACAGTTCGACGATCAGCAGCAGTACGAGCGTGACGCCGTATAGCGGATAGGCAATGTCCATCCAGCGGGCCACGGAGATGCGCGAAAGAGCGAACATCAACCCGGACAGCAGTACAAAGCGAAGGCCCTGGTTGGAAGCCCAGGGCGAAATCGAGCCGCCCGCTGCGGAGTAGAGGGTAGCAAGACCGAACAGTACGATCGCGATCAATGTTGCCAGCATCCCCAAGGGAAGGGTGCGGATGGCTGCGGGGACGAGCGACAACGCGGTAATGCTCCAGATACTGTCGTGGAGGGCGGCCTGCCGCGCCTCTTCGGGGTCGGTCAGGTTGCCGGTTTTGATCGTTCCGGCTGCGCCCAGCGTAAGATGGCGTAGCCGATAATTCCGGACAGGAATGAACCAGCCAGGATGCCGATCTTGGCTTCCGACTGGAGCAACGCCTCACCGGGAAATGCCAAAAGCGTGATGAACAAGCTCATCGTGAAGCCGATGCCGCACAGAAAGGCGACGCCAAGCATCTGTAGCCGGCTTGCATGAGCGGGCAGGTCCGCGAACCCAAAACGGATCGCAAGCATGGAAAACCCGAAGACGCCGATTACCTTACCGATCAGCAAGCCGAGCGCCACGCCCAGCGTGACCGGCGCAGCCAGTGCTTCGGCGGGCAGGCTCAGCACCGGGACGCCCGCATTGGCGAGGCCGAAAATCGGCACGATCAGGAAGCCAACCGGCAAATGCAGGAAATGCTCAAGTCGGTGCAGCGGACTTTTCGTTTCACTGTCCGGACGCGCAGGGGTCCGGTCCATTGGGATAGTCAAAGCCAGGACGACACCAGCCAGCGTCGCGTGAATGCCGGATCGGTAGACCAGCACCCATAGCACGATACCCAGTAGCAGGTACGGGCTGAGACGACGCACCTTGAACCGATTGAGGGCGATCAGCGCGGCGACCACGCCTCCCGCTGCGGCAAGGTCGATGACCGACAGGTCAGCCGTGTAGAAAAAAGCAATGATAACTACGGCGCCCAGATCGTCGATAATCGCCAGGGCCGTCAGGAATATCCGGAGCGACGCCGGCACACGGCTGCCAAGCAGCGAGATAACGCCAAGTGCGAAGGCGATATCAGTGGCTGCCGGAATGGCCCAGCCATGCACCGATGCGCCTTGGTTGAAAGCAACGTAAACAAGGGCAGGAGCGATCATTCCTCCGGCTGCTGCGATCCCTGGCAGGACACGCCTCGACCAGCTCGAAAGCTGGCCATCGAGCATCTCGCGTTTGATCTCCAGACCGACAAGCAGGAAAAAGACCGCCATCAGCGCATCGTTGATCCAGTGTCCCAGAGACAACGGCCCGATATAGAGATGAAGCAGTGCTTCATATCCCGGGCCAAGCGGAGAGTTGGCGATGATAAGGGCTGCCGCTGCCGCGCCCATCAGGACGAGTCCAGCAGAAGATTGCGCATCCAGGAATCGGCGCAAGGCACTGGGATGGATGCGGTGATAGTCCGTCATGCGGTCGGCCTTGGCTGTGGGTCGTCAGGGTTGAGGGTTGATGGCTGCCCAAAAACACCCGCCAAAGCGAGCGACACAAACTGCCGAAGCCGCTGATATTCACAAAAGCGAGTGCGAGGGAAATTGGAAGTTTCGTTGCTGCTTATAGCTACAGGCTATAAGGCATACGAATGCCGACGTTACAGCAGCTTCGTTACCTGGTCGCAGTCGCCGACACGCTGAGTTTCAGCCGTGCTGCTCAAGCATGTCATGTCACTCAACCGACCCTTAGCCTTCAACTCAAGGAGCTGGAAGGCAGACTTAAAGCGCGCCTAGTGGAGCGGACGCGGGCACGGGTGCTCCTGACACCAGCGGGGATCGAGATCGCCCATCGGGCAAGACGGGTGTTGGCGGATGTCGACGACATAAAGGAAGTTGGCCGGCGCGACGAACAGGGAGGCCTTAAGGGCACGCTTCAAATGGGCGTCGTCCAAACCGTCGGTGCCTATGTCTTGTCCGTCGCGATGCCATCGCTTCGCGCATGTTACCCGGACATGCGCATTTTCGTCCGCGAGGATCGTCTGGAAAATCTCCCCTCGAAGCTCTCAGACGGCACGTATGATCTGCTGCTCTTGCCAGAAGCGATCAATCACCCGGATTTCATCAGCACTCCCCTGATCCGGGAGCCGCTCCAATTGGTCATGCCGACGGATCACCGGCTCGCCCAGCAGGCGGTGATTGATCCCGAAGCCATTGCAGGCGAGACGATATTGGTCATGGAGAGTGGACGTCGGCTCCATGATGAGATTGCTGCGCTCTGCAATGATTTTGGCGCGGTCCAGGCTCAGGATTACGCCGGGACGACGCTCGACACTCTTCGCCTCATGGTGACCACCGGAATGGGGCTGTCGCTGCTACCTGCGCTCTATGTCCGCTCGGATGTTCTGCGGGAGAAGCTGATTGTCGCACGGCCATTGTCGCGGCGGGCGCCTGTGCGTCAGGTCACGATGGTATGGCGCAGTTCATCACCGCGCAGCGATGCCTATCACCGCCTCGCTGCCACGATAGTCGAAACCTTGCTGCCGTGGGCGCAGAAGGAAGCATAAGCTCAGGCGCGCGGCGTCCCTTGATCTTTTCCGCTTCGCCCATCATACGGCGTACCACGGTAATGGATTTCTGCCGGACCTTCGGGTCGAACCGCCCTGACAAGGGACGATGATTCCTACTTGGCGCCGCAAGGCAGCAAGGAGGAATCGTGCGCGCGACTTTTCGCAACCTGTTCAATATAGTCAATGTGGCGGCCTTTCTCCGGGATCGACACGATCATGCGATGTCGGTCGTGCGCTGGACGCTGATCCTGGTTCCCCTGGCCGCGCTGATCGGCACGTTGTGTGCCGCATTCCTGTGGAGTCTGGGTGGGGCAACACAGGCCCGTTTCGATCATCCCTGGCTTCTCTATCTTTTGCCGGCAGGTGGGGCGGCAATCGCCCTGCTCTACCATCGCACGGGTAGGTCGGTCGAAGCGGGCAACAATCTGATCGTCGAGCAAATTCATGAGCCAGGGGGCGGCGTTCCCCTGCGAATGGCGCCGCTGGTCTTCATCGGTACTATCGCCACACATTTATTCGGCGGATCGGCAGGCCGCGAAGGCACAGCGGTGCAACTCGGCGGCAGCCTTGCAAGCGCTGCCGCCCGACTGTTCAAACTCGACGCTCCGAGCATCCGCATCGTTTTGATGGCTGGGGTCGCCGCCGGCTTCGGGGCTGTTTTCGGCACGCCGCTAGCCGGCGCTGTGTTCGCGCTCGAAGTGCTGGCGGTCGGTCGCCTGGAATATAGCGGGATCTTACCATGTCTGCTTGCTGCGCTCGTGGGCGACTGGACGTGTCATGCCTGGGGCATCCATCACACGCCCTACCAGATCAGTAGCATTACTGGGGGCGTGGGCGCTCTGATCGTCCAACCGCTGATTCTCGCCAAGGCGGCCGTAGCGGGGGTGGCATTCGGTCTGGCAGGACTCCTATTTGCCGAAGCCAATCACGCGCTCGGCGGGTTCCTCAAGGCTCGCATTCCCTATGGCCCTCTGCGGGCGGCCTTTGGCGGCATATTGGTCATCGCGCTGGTCTGGATTTTTGGCACACGTGCCTATCTTGGGCTTGGTGTCTGGTCCGCCATCCCCGGAGACCCGACCATCGCTGGCTTCTTCACCGGTCCTGCCGATCGGTGGAGCTGGGCGCTCAAGATGGTCTTCACGGTCGTGACCCTCAGCGCCGGCTTCAAGGGCGGGGAAGTGACGCCGCTATTCTTCATCGGGGCAGCACTCGGCAACGCGCTGGGTTGGCTGCTCGGCGCGCCGCTCGACCTTTTCGCCGCCCTTGGGTTCGTCGCCGTCTTTGCCGGCGCGGCCAATACACCGCTTGCCTGTACGATCATGGGTATCGAGTTGTTCGGGGCTACCCACGCCGTTCCGATCGCGGTGGCCTGTTTCG
The DNA here is from genome assembly GCF_009811895.1 of Novosphingobium sp. TCA1. Lineage (NCBI taxonomy): Bacteria > Pseudomonadati > Pseudomonadota > Alphaproteobacteria > Sphingomonadales > Sphingomonadaceae > Novosphingobium > Novosphingobium sp. TCA1. The sequence goes on from NZ_BLJH01000055.1 coordinate 9,390, forward strand.
TGGCTTACATCTGCTCGGGCCATAACGGTATCTACCTGTCGCAGCGTATCGCCGTTCCGAAGCGGCTGACACGCGGCCATTCTCATGGCGCTACCCTGCGCGAAGCGCGTGCCTCGCGGCGAACACGCCGGGAGAATAGCTATCCCGACAAGAAGGAACATTGATGTCTCACAAGGTCACGCCCAGCGAGATCGGCATGATCCGCATCTACATGAAGCCATCCGATAAAACCGCTAAAGGCGCGGGTTGGGCGCGGTGGTCAGCCAAGCCGCTCTATCGGGAGCTGGTCGCCACAGCGAAGGCCGACGGGATCATGAACGCTGTCGCTCACCATACCCACTACGGCTACAGCAATCATGGTCCGGTGCTGGATACCGGATTTGAAACGCCCAACCCGCACCTGACGATGTGTGTCGAGTTGATCGGACAGCGCGACGAACTGGAACGCTTCTGTCGGCGTCATGGCGATCTGCTTGCCACCAAGGTCGTGGTCTATAAGCATCTCGAACATTGGATCATTGGCCCAATGAACAGCAATCTGTCCTGATGCAAAATGTGTGATTTTTGAATTGTACGTGCCTAAAGGAGCGAATGACAGCGATCGTATATTTGGCCGCCGCCCTGGCAGAGATTGCTGGGTGCTTTGCCTTCTGGGCTTGGCTCAGACTGGAAAAATCGCCTTTTTGGCTGGTTCCTGGCGCCGCTTCGCTCATTGCGTTCGCGTGGCTGCTGACACGAGTGGATAGTGATGCAGCAGGGCGCGCGTATGCCGCATATGGCGGAATCTACATTTGCGCGTCTCTAGCATGGCTGTGGGCAGTCGAAGGAGTAAGGCCAGATCGCTGGGACATTGGAGGTGCCGCCCTTTGTCTCATTGGCACCTGCGTCATACTGCTGGGGCCGCGATCGGCCTGATATAAAGCTTGATCTTCGATCGTAGTCTCGGTCAACATTCATCGGTCAATCACGATGAATGTTGACCGAACATGATCCATCGGATAGTTCCGATGTATGGAAACCGACGCTTCCCTTGCGGTACTAGCCGCCTTGGCACATTCCACCCGCCTCGATGCCTTCCGCCTTCTCGTCAGACACGAACCCGATGGCCTATCCACGGGTCAGCTCGTTGAAGCCTCAGGACTGACGCAAAGCACATTTTCGACCCATCTGGCGGTGCTTGTAAAAGCCGGATTGGTTCTGCCTGAGAAGCGCGGACGCCAGCAAATCCAGCGAGCGAACATAGATGCTCTCAAGGGCCTCATGCTCTTTCTGGCGAAGGACTGCTGTCAGGGGCGTGCCGAACTTTGCGAACCCCTCGTTGCCGAACTCACCTGCTGCTGAAGGATTTACCGTGACTGATAAGGTCTACAATGTCCTGTTCCTGTGCACCGGGAACAGCGCCCGCTCGGTCTTGGGCGAGGCGATTATGAACAAGCTTGGGGATGGTCGCTTTCGCGCTTACAGCGCGGGAAGCCAGCCCAAGGGTGAGGTCCACCCTATGGCCCTGTCTGTGCTGTCCAACCTCGGGTTTGATACAGCAGGGATGCGTTCCAAGAGCTGGGATGAGTTCGCCGCACCGGACGCGCCCAGGTTCGATTTCATTTTCACTGTTTGTGACAATGCCGCTGGCGAAACCTGCCCGGTTTGGATCGGGCATCCCCTCACCGCGCATTGGGGCATAGAAGACCCGGCAGCAGTCGAAGGTGAGGGTCAACGCGATGCCTTCCTACAAGCACTGCGCTACTTGCAGAACCGCATAGCGCTGTTGCTCGCGCTGCCGCTCGCGAGCCTGGATGACATGGCGACACGCCAGCATCTGAAGGAAATTGGAAAAAGTGAAGGCGCGAGCGCCAAAGCGGGGACGAGTGAATGACAACCGACATCATCATCTACCACAATCCCGAATGCGGCACCTCGCGCAATGCGTTGGCCATGATCCGCAATGCAGGCATCGAACCGCATGTCATCGAATATTTGAAGACTCCGCCATCGCGGGATTTGTTGATCGAGCTGATCGGCCGCGCCGGTATCAGCCCGCGCGATCTGTTGCGCGAGAAGGGCACGCCCTTTGCCGATCTGGACCTGGCCGATATCTCGCTTTCGGATGACGCGCTGGTCGATGCGATGATGGCACATCCAATCCTCATCAATCGGCCGCTGGTGGTTTCGCCATTGGGCGTGAAGCTGTGCCGCCCTTCCGAAGCGGTGCTTGATCTGTTGCCTACGGCGCAGCTCGGGGCATTTGCCAAGGAAGATGGCGAGCAAATCGTAGACGCTTCGGGCGAGCGCGTCGTCTGATGCTGCTGGCCGTTGCAATCTTTGCCGCCACGATCATTCTCGTGATCTGGCAACCAAAGGGCTTGGGCATTGGGTGGAGCGCCATGGGCGGCGCAGCACTGGCGCTGATCCTGGGCGTGGTGTCGCTGTCAGATGTGCCTGTCGTTTGGGATATTGTCTGGAATGCCACCGGCGCCTTCGTGGCGATCATCATCATCAGCCTGCTGCTCGATGAAGCCGGGTTTTTCGAGTGGGCGGCGCTGCATGTCGCCCGCTGGGGTAGAGGCAACGGTCGCCTTCTTTTCGCGCTGGTCGTGCTGCTCGGCGCCGCGGTGTCGTCCCTGTTCGCCAACGATGGCGCGGCATTGATCCTGACGCCTATCGTCATCGCTATGCTGAGGGCCCTGGGATACGGTGACAAAGCAATGCTGGCGTTCGTCATGGCTGCAGGGTTCATCGCAGATACCGCGAGCTTGCCACTGGTCGTCTCGAACCTCGTCAACATCGTTTCGGCGGACTTCTTCAACATCGGCTTCGGCGAATATGCGGGTGTGATGGTCCCAGTCGACCTCGTGGCGATCGCCGCGACCTTGGGGATGCTGCTGTTGTTTTTCCGGCGCGACCTTCCCGGTGCCTATGACCTCGGCCAACTGCGCGCGCCCCGCGAAGCAATCCGCGATGTCGCCACATTTCGCGCAGGGTGGATCGTCCTGGCTCTGCTATTGGCGGGTTTCTTCCTGCTCGAACCGTTGGGAGTTCCCGTCAGCGCTGTCGCCGCTGTAGGCGCTAGCCTGTTGCTGGTGATCGCGGGGCGCGGCCATGTGATCCAAACCGGCAAAGTGCTGCGCGGTGCGCCCTGGCAAGTCGTCATCTTCTCCCTGGGCATGTACCTCGTCGTGTACGGCTTGCGGAATGCCGGGCTGACCGACCATCTGGCGGCGCTGCTCGATCGCACCGCTCAAGGCGGCGTGTGGGGCGCTGCATTCGGCACCGGTATCATTGCGGCCGTACTGTCCTCGATCATGAACAACATGCCGACCGTCCTTGTGGGCGCGCTGTCGATCGACGCGACCCACGCCACGGGCGCGGTGAGGGAAGCGATGATCTACGCCAACGTGATCGGGTGTGATCTCGGCCCAAAGATTACGCCGATCGGCTCGCTGGCGACGCTGCTGTGGCTGCATGTCCTCGGCCAGAAGGGCATCCGCATTGGATGGGGCTACTACTTCAAGGTGGGAATCACGCTCACCGTACCCATCCTGCTCATAACCCTTGCGGCCCTGGCGCTGCGAATTGGACTTGCCTGATGCCGCTTCTCGATCTGATCAACCCCGATCATCTTCCCGCGCTTGATCTCACCTTCGTGCGCGAACGGCCCGCCCTGGGCCTCGGTGCAAGTGATTCCGCTCCCCGCATCCTGCTTCTGTACGGATCGCTGCGGGAGCGGTCCTTCTCCCGGCTAGCGGTCGAAGAGGCTGCGCGGCTCCTGCGCCTGTTCGGAGCTGAGACGCGGATATTCGACCCTTCCACGCTGCCACTGCCGGATCAGGTGAAGAATGACGATCATCCGGCCATCCACGAATTGCGTGAGTTGTCGATGTGGTCGGAAGGCCAGGTATGGTGCAGCCCTGAACGGCATGGACAGATTACCGGCATCATGAAGGCGCAGATCGACCATCTGCCTCTGGAAATGGCGGGGAGGCGGCCCACGCAAGGCCGCACGCTTGCCGTCATGCAGGTGTCCGGAGGTTCGCAGTCCTTCAATTCGGTGAACACCTTGCGCCTGCTCGGGCGCTGGATGCGTATGTTCACGATCCCGAACCAATCTTCGGTAGCAATGGCCTATAAGGAATTCGATGAGGCGGGGCGTATGAAGCCGTCAGCCTATTACGACCGCATCGTGGACGTTATGGAAGAACTGGTCCGCTTCACGATTCTGTTGCGTCCCCATGCTGCTCAGCTTGTCGATCGCTACTCGGAACGCAAGCAAGCAGGGGCGCCAATCGACGCTGCCACCGATCACTCAGCGATAGCGATCTCCGGCAGGTGAATCGCAGCCCTGGGGTGAGGTTGTCCGTAAACTAAACCACCCCTTAGTTGTCAGGGCACCTTCGAGCGGCTGAGCGTCAGGTTTTAGAGAGATTCGTCGTTCCTCGTCGTTATCAGAAACGACTGCAATGTCCCAGCCCCGGTCATAAACGGACTGACCGCTCATTGGCAGGCCATTTTCCCACTCGAACGGCTTGGGTGGGCGCAAGCGTATATCAGTGCCCCTTTCATGTAATGCCCTGAGTCCGAGGCCGAAGCCTCCTCGGGGGCCAGTGCCGAATTGAGGAGAGGGGGAAGGGGCAGGCGAGCAACCCGAAAGGAGCCGCCCCATGTCCAACGTCGTGAAACTGCCGGGACCGCCAGCGCCGCCGCGCTGCGCGGTTCCTATCGGCCAAACCGTCTATGGCGCCCTCGAACTGGATCTCGACCGCGTCCTTGCGGGACGCATGCTTGTCCAGGGCGGGTCCGGTGCCGGCAAGAGCCAGACCATGCGCCGCATCGTCGAAGAGGCTTTCGACTACGTTCAGACCATGATCGTCGATCCCGAAGGCGAGTTCGGCAATCTCGCCGCGCACATCGGCGCGACGACGCTCAAGGCAGCTGAAATCGCGGCCGATGGCCTGACCGCCGCCGCAACGCGCGCGCGTCACCATCGTATCGCCCTTCATCTCGATCTCACCGACCTCGACCCCGAACAACGGATCATCAAGGCATCGGCCTTCTTCGCCGGTCTCGTCGGTGCTCCGCGCGAGGACTGGAAGCACACGGTTCTCGTCGCGATCGACGAAGGACACCTGCTTGCCCCCCATCAAGCCGGTTCCGCCCGCGATGCGGAAACCCGCCGTCTCGGCG
>NZ_BLJH01000056.1:0-14549 GCF_009811895.1 Novosphingobium sp. TCA1
ACCGAAAGGTGGGGTCAATATTGGGCGCCGATAGGGGGTCAGTTTTGCGCGCCGGTTGACACTCAACGAGGTGAGGTCCTTGAAGAATTAGAGCAAATTCGTCGAACGGAAGGGAAATCGGATTGTCATATACCCGATTGAGCGCCTCGACGTAGGTCTCGCCCAAACCATTCATCTGCGCTTCGTCGAACGTGATAGTTCCGAAGTCGATGTGCGGGATTGCCCCGGAGAAATCGAAAAGATTGGCGGGGTGAAGTTGCTTATGACGATCGTGCATCAGCACTCGACCGCGCCGCGCTGCCTCAACGAAATCTGCGAAATGGTCGCTCACGCACACGTCTCCATACCGTCAAAGTGTCGGGGATGTTGGGGGAAATGGCCCTCCCAGCGTGTGCCAGGAGGGCTTTTCGTAGGACCGTGAGGTCCCTCAAGTCGAGTTGGCACACCGGAGAGGGTGCCTGACTAGATCGTTTTCTGTGTCGATCCCCTGCAATAGGTCTCACACATCCAGACTAAAGCGTCTCGATCATCTTTGTAGTGGTTGGCATCCCGAATGGGGGTGCCTAGATCGTAGGACCCTTAAGAGTCCCTCAATTCAACGCCGCAATGGTCGTAGGACCGTAAGATCCCTCAAATTCAACCACGAATTGGTCGTAGGAACTTTCGCTCCCTCATCGTCAAACACAAATTAAAACGAGTGCGACCCGTTTATAGTTCTGTGTCAAACGTCACTTCAAAAACTCTGGCGCGATCCCCGTATACACGGGGCAGGACTGTGAGGTGCGCCACATCTCGCAATCATGCTTGGCCGTAAGACCAAATTTAGGTGCATCCCCGCATGCGCGGGGTAGATAGTTCACGCTCGATCGTTTGAGCGTTTTCTGAGAGACATCCCCGCATACGCGGGGCAGGTAGTTTACGCTCGATCCTCTGAGCGCATTTTTTGATCGAGACCGCTGCAACAGTCTGTCTCGGTGCATCCCCACATTCGCGGGGCTATCCAGGTATCATCGGTGTTTGGGAAGGCCCGTGCGCCGTTGATGGAGCCCGTATAAGGCCGCTCATCCAAAAGGGCTAGGTCGGTGGACGCGCGAATCACGCCAAATCACGAGTTATCCACAAATAAACTCGTATGGCCCTGCCGATGATTTACCGAATATCCCAATCGAAAGAGGTATACAAGCCCTAAAATACAACCCTGAGTTATATCGCAAACGGCCTTAAAAGGCGGTTTTCTGAGGATCGTTGGCTTGATGCAGAGTGATGCATTTTAATTTCGACGGATTCGGAGTTCTCCGATATACCGATCTTAAGGGCACGATGACCCGACAGAACACCGCCGAGAAACTACCTTATGATGCGCGCTATCTCGGCCGCGCCAGGTTTTGAACCTTGAACCTTACATCCCACAGGGTCGCTCGATGAGCACCCAGCACGAATACCGCACGACCGCTCAAGACATTCTGGATGCCGCAGGTGTCGAATACGTCTTTGGGCACGGTGGCAAACACCCTTTTGTGCGCATTGAGCACGAAGGCCAAATGGCTAAAATATCCTACCCGAGTTCGTCATCAGACCACCGAGGTCTCATGAACTTCCGCACCGAGCTTCGCAAAAAGCTGGCTTCCATGAACGTCGTTCCCGTCACCCCCGTGACCGAGACGGTGAGCGTCGAGGAAATCGAACTCCCCAAGGCCCCGCCCGCTTCGACATTCCCTCGAATGCCTGGCGAGAAAGCCGCAGATTATCAAAAGCGCCGCTATCGGGACGATCCCGCATTCCGTGAGTGGTCCTGCGCTTACAGCAAAGCGTACAACTCCATGAAGCGCACAAAGGCAAACACACTGCCGGAGATCGCCGATACCGGAGCCTTGATGAAGGCCGAGCCCACCCGTCGGAAGTCAAATTTCCCTATGCTTCCTGGTGAAAGCACGTCTGATTACCGGCGTAGGCGCGCGAAAGTCGATCCTGAGTATGCAGAGAGGCAGCGCGAGTACACCCGTCGATCGCAGGCTAAGGCAAAGGGATTGGACGTTCCGCCCCTTACCGCCAGTACGACACCGATCGCGGAAGAAAGCGTCGCTCCCATCCCGGAAACCAAAATCGTGGAAGTTCCCATCAAAACTCCCGAAGACAATTTTCTCGCCGATGCCCGCAAGCGCTTCACCGCGCGCCTGGACATGATCGAGAAGTGCAAGATCGCTTCGGCCGCCCTCGCGGAAGTCTGGACCCTCATGTCGGCCGAAACGGCACCGGATAAGGTTGCGATCGGCCTGCTGGAAACGCTGTCCGGGCTGCTCGACGATCGTGCAGAGAAGCTGGCGGCATGAAAGCGGCGCTCACCGTTCGCGTGTCATCCGAGGTGAAAGCGCTGATCGAGAACCTGGCTAAAGCCGAGGGCCGATCGACCGGCCAATATGTCGAGAGGCTGCTGACCAAGCACTCACGCGAGGCGGCCCTGCCCTGAAGGCGAAAGACCCTCTCCTGATACGCTCGACGGAGAGGGTCTACCCGAGGGCATGGATCAACACGCAGGCGAACTATTTAGAAGCGAAAACGCGTTCCTAGCAGATGGCCGCGCCGATAGATGATGATCTTGATAAATATCGTCGGATCAACACCTAAAGGCTATACTATAATTAAAATGGATATCCCTTCAAATTTCGTTGCCGTCGTTGAATTGAGAGTCGGCAAGGACCATAAACTTGTACCTATAATCACACTAGACGGCGTTCGGGGCGAATGGTGCGCCGACAACGACATTGGTGAATACGCCATCACCCTGCCCTCTGGCGCCGACCACTATCGCATCGATTTTGCCGATGATGGTGACGCCGAACGCTTCGCCGCGCGCTGGCTTGCGGTATGACCTACAGGTCCAACTCGCGCCGCTCGATCTCGGCGATCACCGCCGCTTCCAGTTCGGTCAGGTTCTCACCATCCTCTACCGCGTCCCAGACTTCGACAAGCTGGCGGTCGCTCATCGCCCGGGCTTTCTCCGCATTGTCGTCCATAATCCATACTCCCGATGGATGGGTGCTGTGGAAACGATTGCGGGGCCGGTTTGGTGCCGGACGGGGCGCGGCCCAATGATCGAAGTTCCGCTCTCTCGCGGTTTCCGCTTGGTTGACCCTTGGCTACCTGCAAAGCATCACCTCGTTGGCGGATGGATCGTGGTCGATGACACTCGATCATGCGCCATCAGCGAGGAAGTCCTGACCTGGCTACGGACGAACGCTACGGGCGAGTATCGTCGATCGGAGTGGATCACATTTCGCAGGTGGCTTGGAGGCACGACCGCCCCCTTCCCCGACGATCTCCCGCCGCCGGAGCACCCCACCGTCCCGGCGATCGGTTTCGAAAATGCGGACGACGCGGCTCTTTTCCGCTTAGTATGGGGCGAGTGATGATGAAGAAAAGCACCCGATCGCTACTAGAGCGAGCCGCCGAATTTGGGAAAGGCAATCCCGGCCATGGTTATTCGGTGGCTCGGTTGATCCGCAAAGCACTCGAAAATGAAGATTGGGCAGAAGGGCCGATCTTTATTGGCGATCTCTCCAATCTGCGCTAATCCGTAGGCGAGCGCGGTTCTTTTTATCACTGGCGACCCCCAATTTGGAATCGGGCCGCGCTCACCGTTCCCCTGCATTTCGAATTTCCGCTGGCTTTGCCGGGGAATGACCTCCTTAGAGGTAAGCCTCCGCAGAGGTAAACCTCTTTGGAGATTTATCTCCCTAGAGGCATTTTCTGTTTGACACTGTTTAACAGTGTTACTACATGCGACGCATCGGGAGCGGAAAGCCGCAGCCGAGCGTTTTTAAAATCTGTGTTTAGATCACCTGTTCAAATCATCTTTTCGTCCGTCCGTATCTGCACGTATCGAAAGAGAGAGATTGAGCGATGATTTCCAAATCTGCATTCCAGTTAGTTCCGTGCCAGGTTCGCGCGGACCCCACCGTTCATTTGACCCCCGACGCGCCGGTCGCGACCATTCTCGAATGGCTGTCGGTCATCTGTCCCGAGGAAGAAATCGACTATGTGGTCGACCATCTCCCCCATCAGACCCTCATCATTTTCGACCGCCCCTACTGGGCCGCGATCACCTACGCATCGTGGCCTGATTGGGTCGAGAAACTGCAATAAGAAAGGCCCCTATGGCACCCTCCCCCACGGTCGGATTCCGGCTTTCGCCCGAGCTTAAGGACGCTCTGGAACGCGCGGCCGCCGAGGATGATCGGACAGTCAGCCAGTACGTCGTCCTCACGCTTACCAGACACCTTCAAGAGAAAGGCTATCTGGCGAAATGATCGAAGCCCCATCGTCCTCGGCGACGATGGGGCTCTTTCGTATTTGAGATGCGCGGGCTCACCCTTCTCTATCCCGCATCGCGCGTGGACCCGGCTATCAGCCAGGCGGTGGGAAGTGTCTGTCGCAGCCCGCTTGCACTTCCGGCGATCTATTTATCGAGAACTTGGACCCTTTCGGGAATTCGTCCTTATGGTTCGCCCACATCGCGGCCTCCCACAGGAAAGCCCGCTCGACCTCGTCCTCGATCGTCTCAAGCGCTTCACGCTCTTGTCGTGAGAGGATGCTCACGGCGCGATCGTCCATTGATCAGCCATGGCGCGCGCTATTTCTGGATACGTGACAGACCGCGCTGCCCAACGATCGGCGGATGGTGGGAGCCGGTTCTGGCCGCTGTCGGTCTGATTGCTCCACCTTTCCTTGCCATTGACGATACGACCGGAGACGCGGGCGCCTTGGGGGGGGGTGAGTTTCGGAAGGCCCTTCAGCCATAGACCGGTGCGCTTGCTGGCATCGTCCCCGAAATCGTAGGGCTGGACGTACTGGTCGGCTTTCCGGATGCGGGTTGAGATACAGCCGACCGGATTCTCGATCGCAATGCGCGGAATCGGCGCGTCCATAAGCGCACGGACAAAATCGAGGGCCTCTTCCGTCAGTGCCGCCCTGCCCTCGACGCGACCATTCCAATGCAAGCCCGATGAGCACAGGTAAGTGCATGGCGGGTGGGCGATCATCATGTCCCACCCTCGGTCGAGGATGGTCAGAACGTCTGCTTGGAGGTGCTGGCCGGGGACGGTGGAAGGGAGAAGGTCGCACGACCATGCGTCCCATCCTTGTGCGGAGAATGCGTCTCTTACGGTGCCGGAGAATTCGCAGGCGACCAGAAGGCGTGGCTTACATGACCACTATTTATTGTGCCTGGGCGGTCGAAGACCTGGCGGCGCGGAAACCCTCCATGGAGGTAAAACTCTTTGGAGCAATACCTCCATGGAGGTTAACCTCTATGTCTGTGCGCTCACTGACCGCGCCCGGCGGCATCGACCATGCATGTCGGTCCACCCATCGCTTTAGCGCGGACGAGCAATGCCGCGCCGCCGGACACGATCGAGCCGGTATCAGCGAGAACTTTCGAATAGAACTGATCGCTGACAGTAGTTTTCTTTTTAGCCATGTGGCGCTCCATGCGGGTTTCGAACCCGGTGCGTGAAGGTGCCGACTTGTGGATCGTCACCACGCTTACGATCTCTGTAAACGCCCTCGAAGGATACACCTCGGTTTAGAGGAAAGAGACAGGATCAGAAGACCCAGACCATCCCTGGATGGCAAATTTCCACACGTCGACCTCATGGATATGGCCGTTCGCAGAACTACATGGAGGCTAACCTCTAAAGCGGCAAACCTCTCAGGAGGCAACGGCCACGGTTAGGACCGCCTTTGCCCATCATCGGGCAAAAAGGCGCGTCCGTCCCTAGAGATTCGGGTGGTTTGGCAGCGATGAAAGAGAGAAGGGGAGAGCGAAGCGACTATCAGATAAACTTCTAACAGGATTCTGTTCGCGGAGCAGACTCACGCTGATCTCGCGCATCGATCCCGGCGCCGAGCCTTGCCAGGATGGCACCGAGGCTATTGTCCTCGATCGTCGCTTCCACAAACTCGGAAAGGGGGAGGGCGGCGATCATCGCGTCGCGCTCTGCGACGAATTGCTCTCGGGCATGAAGGATGTCGTCGGAGATCGGGGCAGGGTGCCACGCTCGGCCGAGAAGGCTTTCGGCCGCAGCCGGGAGCATCACCCGATAGGCGTTGCTTGTCTGGTGGACTTGCGGACCACGCCCCTCGGCGCCGGTCTCGACGTAGCGCCTGGTCCAAGTGATGAAGCGAGCATCGCGAAGATTGCGCAAGGCGCGGACCACGGCATCCCGCGAACGCTTCAGGCGCTGACAAAGATGTTTGATCGAAGGATCGAGGCGCCCGGTTTTGTAGTCGATGATCTGGAGCAGGGCGCGAAAGACCTCCAATCCTACAGGACCGAGTGCGCCGACACGCTGGCCAGGCTGGCGAGTTTCGCGCTCATAGCGTTCGGCCGCCTGCAAGTACCGCCCGGTGAACTTCGGATTGAAGGGCGAGCGTTGCTCGCGACCTGCTCTCACGCTGTCCTTCCGAACGCGCGCGCGCGATCCCCGGCTCGACTTGCGAGCAAGGATTTGTCCGACACTGAGCACTCTAATTCCACCCCATCCAGCGCACGAAACCGCCCGCGAAAACCGAGGTTTTCACTTGACGATCGCGCTCATTTCCTGGATAAGGGCCACTGAAGATGGTGCTCTTATCCAGAGTTCCCAAGCCCCTCGGACTGCAATCCGGGGGGCTTTTCGTTTGTCCGATCAGAAGATCGTTGACGACTCTTTAGCTCGAAAACCTTCAAATCGCCTAATTCTTTTTGACAGGCACATCACACACGCATGAAAAACGGCGGTTTTCCGCCGTTTTTGTGTACAGATAATGCGTCTTAGGCGCTTATGCGCATTGGCTCACAAGCCTTTCGCGTCCACTTCTGCCTGCATGAATCGGATGATCGCGGTGGTGACTGTCTCGCCATTGAGCGCACAAAGCGCCTTGAAACGGCCATGTAGTGCGGTTGGAACCCGCACGTTTAGACGGGTCTCGGTCTCAGCCTGCGCCTTATCCAAACCCGGTCCGGCAGCGACGAATAGATCGGCCGTATCCTCATCTTGCTTTCGCTTGCTCATGCTCCGCGAGCCTTCCGCATTTCCTCGACCCGTTTCTCGATAAGTGCGACAATGTCATCGGTCATCGAAGTGTCCGCGAGCGTACATTCGACGCTGTATGCCTGACGAAGGGTCTTCGAAATCCATGCCTGAATTCGCACGGGTTTTTCTTCGACTGCAGCGGGTTCTGGGGTGGGAGAGGGCGCCGGAGAGGGCGGTCGGGTATCTTTGCCAGGGCCGGAATTGACGAAATCATCACCCGCCGATGCGGGCGTGGGTGCGATCGTGATACGCTTGCTCACGACATAATCTCCGAAACGAGTTTTTCAATTTCACGGGCGGCGGGGCTGCTCAAGCCCGCATCGAAAACAGTCTGGCCCATGGACGCAGTCTCTGCATAGACGACGCGTTGCTGGACTTCGGTCGAGAGAAGGTCGATGCCGCTCACGCTCGCGCGGATGTCTCGACCAATGGCCGTGCCTCGGATTTTGCGCGAAACCACCATTCCGGCGCGCAACGCGGGGAAATAGTCCTTGGCCGCGTCGATCTGCTTGATCGTCAAGTCCGCTGCCCACACCGAAAGCCCCGAAGGCTCGACTGGCACCAAGACATAATCGGCGGCAGCAATGCATGATCGGCTAATGCTTTCTGCATGTGGCGGTCCGTCGACGATGATGTGATCGTAATCCGCCGAAAACGCCTTGATTTCTTTATGCACGGTGTCGCGGGCGATACCGATCACGCTGAAATTTTGGGTCGTGCGGACTGCTGCCCAGGCCGAGGCCGAAGCTTGTTTGTCCGCATCGATCAGGAGGACCCGGGCACCCTTGCGGGACAAGCAATCCGCCATATTGATGGAGAGCGTGGTCTTCCCGACCCCACCCTTTTGCGCGCACAAACTAATAATCAAAGTATGCCTCCAAAGAGACCTGCCTCCCTAGAGGCAATGCTCCCACACTCTATAGAGAGATTTCTCTACGGAGACAAGTCTCTACAGAGATTAAACTCCCAAGAGGCAAAGAGGCAAGCCTCTCAAGAGGTGAATAGAAAAGTCGCTAATGCTGCCGGAAGGGATTTGGCTCCGGCCGATCCCTACTTTGCCTTAGCGACCGGCCGGATACGCCGTCGAACGGGCTGCCCAGATGCCGGGGCCTTAGGTGGAGGGGGCACCTCATCCTCGACGATGAGATTGCCCTGATCATCAATGTCGTCGAGATCAGAGGCACCGATCTCATTGGCTCGGATTTCGAGCGCGCGGTACTGGTCCTCGGGGACTTTGCCCTTGAGGTAAAACTTTCTGATCACGTGGTAGGGGTTAAAAAACACAGCATACGAGAGCGGGCCAGTAGGGCCTGACTTCACGTCGATAAAACCGAGATTGGCCAAGCGCGTGACACGATCTTTCCACGTCCGCAGCGCACGCTGACCAGTGAAACCGGCGAAGAACGCCATTTCATCCTGCCGGTTCAGCGTGAGGAAAAGTTCGTCGTACAGTCGGCACCACAGTTCGAGGTACGTCTGCGAGACGGGAAAGCCTTTGTCGGAGAGACCGTCCATGATGTTCATGATCAACGGCATCGCGCGCGGCATCGTGACGAAGCCATCGCGCTCTCGGCGATCCCAGAGCATTTCCGTGGTGATTTCGGGCCAGATTTTCTTCCGGGCCTCAAGCTGACGGGCCAGGATAGAGCGAGTTTTCGCCATTCTTATGTCCTTCAAGGCGGGGCCGGATTGGACTCCGGCCCCTGATTGCTTCGAAAGCTGGATATGGACACCAGCGTCGTGTATATGGTCGGGGCCGGTGGTGGACTATCCGGCTCCTTCGCTCGTCCTCGCGCCCTTCACCGCAAAAAAGAGGCGCTTTAGTGATCGAGCCTGGTGTTTGGTCTCCAGACTTCACTCGGTCTCACGATGCGCACTGTGTCGCACAGGGCGCTCAGAAACTCAAGCGCATTCGTGTGCTTATTCCAACCGATGTTAGCCACGGGAGTGGCAACCTGATAGCCTGACTTTTAGAATTAATGCAAACTCAACATCTGAGTTGGCTTACCTGAGTTTTTAACTAACCTTCAAACCGGCTTTATATCTGGCTTTTTTTGGCTTGTTACGGTGTTGCGGTGGAGCGGTGATCCGGGTGGCGCGGTGGCTCGGTGGCGGGCGGGGAATTCCAAAAGGGGGCGGTCCACCGCCTAGTCACCGTCGATGTTATGCCGAAAGCCGTGTCGTCCTCGGAGATCAATGCCGGGAGACAGGTGAGGGCAGGGGGCTCGCGTGGACAAGCTGGGTAGGTGGGTTAATCTTTGCACGAGGAAATGTGAACGTACCGACAGAATTATGTAAGTAAATCAATGCCGGATTGACGATGTGACTCGGATCGACCCGGATTCTCCGGAGAGCCCCCTTGACGTTTCCCCACCCTGTGGGTCTTACTGTCCGTAGGACATCGGGAAAGTCTTATCCATCACACAACGAGCGCTCTGATTTTTTTAGGGAGCATTGCGTGTTGAGGTGGAAGATGGACGAGTACACGGCCAGCGTATTCAACAAACTGACGGAGAAGGGGGCAGGCTGGACGATTCTGGCCATGCTCATTCGCGTCCTGCCTGCGATTATCGCTGCGACCGTGGGCGCGACGGGTGCTGCCTCAATTCTCGAATTCGTCTCGCGGTGATGCCTACGGCGCGGAAAAGCGCGATGTTTATTTGGTAACGCGCCAGACCAAGTGCTCCTCATTGACCCGCGCCACGCTCGCGGCAACCAATCGCAACCGTGCCAGCATGGCTATTTTCTCCGGTTCTTCCCCGCATGATGATCGCGGCAACCGTCGAGATGTAAGGTTCGATTTGTGCGGCGAAGGATGGAAGACGATGAACGAAAATGATGCAGCATCGATCAAGGTGATCACTGACGCTGGCGGTCACAAAGCCGGGCTAGAGGCGTTGCGCTGGATGATTTTGCGTTCGATTGCGATCGCGATCCTTAGCCCCGCCGTGCTTTGTATCGGCGCGAAAATCTGCGGGCTGCTGTGACGTGTCAGGTCGCCGCGAACATCAGCGGGACGAATTTGACCGCGAGCGTGGCTATCGAGGCGATTGCGCCAGAGACGAGCCCCACGACCCACCGTCCGCCAGCGAGGAAGCCTTTCTCGGCCGCTCGCTCGGTCTCGATCGTCGCGAGCCTCTTTTTCACCGCGTCGTAATCGGCAAGCGCTGCTTTCCGCTGGATCGCTTCCTGTTCAAGCTCTGTCAGCCGTTTGTCGTGACCATCCGCGCGCCGTTCCATAGCGTCGAGTTTTGCGTGTATTTGCGCGAAGCCATCGCCGACTTTTTGGTCGAGGCGGACCAGCAAGTCGCGCATGGCCAGTGTGTCGTCCATTAGATCGACACCACGGCAGCGACCACCTGATCGATCGTATCGGCCGGAATGTTCACGCCAGCGATGACGAGACCGCCGCCGATCAGGACGCGGATGATGACCTTGCGGAGGACCGCATTAGCAACGAGTTTGAGGCCGAAATCAGCGACCGAAGAGAGGACTTTGAGCATGACGGTATTTAGCCAGCGAGCCGATCAGGCCGGATAGGAGGCCCACGGCAATTGCCAGTGCGGACCGTCCGGGAATTTAGGCCAGTCGCCGCCCCAATCGAGTTCGACACCTTCGTCCTTGGCCGCCTGCTTGATGGCCTTCTCCAGCACATAGTAGTGCGCCCAATCCCACGACACCTTGCCGTCGACGATCGGCGCCAGGTCGACCGCGTGGCCAGTCAAATGCCTCGACCGAAGCGTGGTCGTCGCGCCCGTCCGCTTTAGCTCGCGCTGCCGCTCGATCGTCCGGAGCCCCTCCAAAACCGTGAAGTCGATAGAGCTAATTTTGATCGCCCGTTTGACGACGCGGACAAGGTCAGGATGGACGCCTTGGAGGCGGGAGAGCGAGCGAGCGGAAAGTTTGTAAGCCATGCCGATATTTAGCTTGCTTACTCGATCCCGCCTGATCCCGAGGCGAGCGCGATCTGGTTGATCGACCATGTGTACGCCTTGCCATCGACCGTCCCGGTCAAATTGGTCTGGCTCTGGATCGTCGTTTGCTGTGTGCCGTTTCGGCGGACATTGGTCGTGATCATGATGCTAGCAGAGGTGCCGCCATTCGCGACGCTGACGTTGGCCAGCGTCCCGCCGTAGGTCCAGGTGACCTGTCGGTTCGAGGTGATCGTCATCGCCGCCTGGCCGTATTCCTGCATGCTATATGACCCGGGCGGATACGTGAACGTCAGGTTCGCCTTTCCGCGAAGATCGCCAAGAGAGATCGCGCCTGAACCCTTGCCCGCGAGCGTTCGGACGGCGCTGTCGTTGAGCGAGATCGCCTGTGTCGCCGATCGACCAAGCTCGGTGTTGACCTGGCTCATCGAAATGGCGCCGGAACCGGGAAGGGCCATTAGGCGGTCTCCGGATCGCTTTCAGGGGTGGTCTCGGCTACTTCCGTCTCGGTTGGCTCTGGCGGGGCTTCATACAACGGTGCCTCGACAGGTGGGGCGTTTTTGATACCGCCGCTTTCGATCTGGCCTTCAATCGACGTGGTGAGACGCTCGATGGCGAGTTGCTGATAGCTCTCATCGAATACGAGGCCCATCTGCTCGAAGACGTATTTCGTGCTGGGGACGACATTTATAAGGACGTAATCGTCTTCGACGGTTACGCCATTGTGCTCAAAGCGAATGCGAGCGGTGCCCGCATCGATGTCGTGAGAAATAATAGTTCTGATCATTTTCCTTTCATGCTCATGATGACGGCTTCCAGGGCGGCGAGGCGCGCTTTCAGTTCGTCAATTTCGTTTTGCTGGTTTTGGTTGTCGACCGAGAGGATCGCGACCATATCGGCGTAGTTGACCGATTTGGTCGCTACGAGATCGTCGGCCGTGATGACGACTTCCGGTACGTAAGGTTCAAGCGTCTGCGCACCAAAGCCAACACGGGTGATACCTTCGCGTTCATAGAGCATCGCGGCCTTGGCCATACCGGCGCGGCGCTCTGCGACATTGTCGATCGGCCGTTTGTTATCTTTCAGGCGTTCGTCTGAATATGCGGTGACGTTGCCTGGGAAAACGGCATTGTTTGCGCTGTCCCACGAAAGCAGCCAGCCACCGTTTTCGGCGCTGTAAAATCCTCGTGTCGTGTTTGTACCCGATCCGTTGGCCATCATCGTGAGCCAATTATTGATCGAATAGCCTTGCCAACCGCCAGCACCGGAGCCGTGCGTGGTGATGTTACCATATGAGGAATTCACATCCGCGACCGCGATACCGCGCGCTCGGCCGTCCCAGTAAATGCCGGTGTCACCGGTCGGTCGGAACCATCCGGTCGCATAGTGTTCCTGGGCCCAAACGTTCTGGTAGGAACCGCCTGTCGAGCCCTGACGAATGAAACGGAAGCTACCATCGCTGTACATCTTCATCGCAGCAGCGGCGACGCTGCTATGGTGGAAGGTGATACCTGGCGCGCGAGACGTGCTGGAATCGGCGTTTCCAACCAAGCCAATTTCACGAATTTCGAGCGGCGGAGACCAAATATCGTTCGAGTTGTCGCTGCCTGCGAGAACAAGCTGACGGCTCCATCCACCATTACCGGCAGCATCGTTGGTTCGGCGGATGTAACCAGCTTGGTTACCACCAGCGATGCCAGCGAGGTTCGCCGCGTTGTTGACGCTGAAATTGCTGGGGTTGTAGACGTACATGTTCGTACCGTCGGAGCCGCCCCAGAGCCAATTTGGCTGTCCGCCCTGCCCCGACCAATAGAAGCGCATGGCGACGTCTTGATCGTAGCGACGTGGATATGCACTGTCATTCTTGGTGATGTAACCGGGACCATTGGCGAGTTGGTTGAGATTCGTAAGTGTGGCCGCAGTGAATACCTGCGATCCAGCGGCGAACATGTTGCCCTTGGACGAGACTGATCCGCCGAAATTGGCATCGTTGTTCTCAAGGTTGATCGTAAGCGGCCAGGCGCCGTTGTACTGCTCCCAGGTCGTCGAATTGACACCCGAACCACGCAGAATATGGAATGTGTTCGTGTTGACGTGGATCATCGCCGATCGATGATCCTTGTCGAGGAAGTATGCGGTCGGCGACGAATTCGTCAGGTAAAGATGCGAGTTGTTGCCATAGATCGAACCACCACAAGACAGATTTCCTCCCGCCCAAAGGTGGCCCGTGAGATTAAGCGTCGAATTCGCGATATCGACTTCGAGACGGTAATCGAAGTCCTCCGTCGTCGTATTTTTGAAGTCAATGTAAGGGCGCCCGGCGGATTTGGTGATTTCAATACCCCCGTCAGTCGTGACATCGATCTGATTTCCATTGCCGCTAGCGACAGATACCGCATCGGTCGCTGTGGTGCGGCCGATCAATGCCGACCCGTCCGTGAACAACTGCAAGCGCGATGCCCCGGCCGTTTCATCTGAGATCGTAAATGTGCCGTCATCGCGGGCAAGCAAGCGCCAGTCACGCTTGGCGGTGACGTTGTAGGCACGGTAACCACCCGCAAGGCCGCCACCCTGGACGGTGAGGAGACCGTTCCAATAATTCTGCGCAAGGTTTCCGGTGTGGAGGACGGTCTGACCGTTGACGGAAAATCCTCCGGTTACCGCATCCCAAGCGATCATGCGGCCGGTCGATACGTTGTCGTAGATACGCAGGTGATTGCCCTGAGTATCGATCACCATGTCGCCGTTCAGCCCCTGGTTGGGAGCCTTCTTCAGGATGATCTGTCCGCCTTCTAAGTCCGAATTTTCCGCCCGAACGGTTAGGCTGGATGGCGTTGAGATCGGGACAT
The DNA here is from genome assembly GCF_009811895.1 of Novosphingobium sp. TCA1. Lineage (NCBI taxonomy): Bacteria > Pseudomonadati > Pseudomonadota > Alphaproteobacteria > Sphingomonadales > Sphingomonadaceae > Novosphingobium > Novosphingobium sp. TCA1. The sequence continues at coordinate 13,855 of NZ_BLJH01000056.1, forward strand.
TGAACCAGGCTTGCGAGGCGGTGATACCGAGACGCGCGGTGCCCGATACGACGAAGTTCATGGAGTCGGTTCCACGGTCGTACTGCAAGCTGTCGTTGGCGTCGAAATTCAGGACCGGAGTTGTCCCGCTCATGTCGAGATAGAAATTCGAAGCGCGCTGGATCGCGCCGGTGAAAGTGGCGCCGGTCAGGTTGGCCTTAGTGGCGGGGTCGAAGTTCGCCGCGTTCCACAGTTTGGTCCACGGCGTCTTCGTCTCACCATCAATCGTGCGCGCAAACATGTCGCCGATGCTGCCGTGCGAAATCAAAAGCTGGGAGGCGTAATGGTTCGCGGTGTTATGGTGCCGCTGGTTCAGGAGGTGCCAGTAGCGGGCATCGGTGATCGGTGCGTTTTTAAGGCTGGTGCCGTTATAGAATCCAGACGGTCGCGCGGTGTTGAGATCAGCCTCATCGATCGCGGTGGTGCGGTTCGCGTTATCGCCCTGCACAAGTCGGTCAGTGTCGAGATTGCCTGAGTGGTAAACGGGCGCGCCGCTCACGGTCAGAGGTCCCGTGAAATTGGCGCCATTCAGGCGAGCGAAGCCACTAGTGTCGATCGATCCCGCGCTATCAGCGGCCTGGCGCGCAGCCTCTTCGGGGGCGTTTGCGGGAGGGGGCGGAATCCTACGCCAAGCTCGCCCAGATAGCCGGCGCGAG
>NZ_BLJH01000057.1:0-12085 GCF_009811895.1 Novosphingobium sp. TCA1
CTGCCTAATCCCCCAACTGGGTGACGCCGCGCGGCCGTGCCCCATGTTTGCAACAGAGCCGCGCGGTCCACCGTCTTATCAAAACGCTTTCTCATTTTCTTGCGCTCGTGCTAGGTGCGGCGGGTGAGTTTTGAGACAACCTCATGCTGATCGGCTACGCGCGGGTATCGACGTCCGAACAAGATTTGACGCCCCAGCTCGATGCATTGCGCGATGCCGGTTGCGAGCGGACCTTCTCCGACAAGGCGAGCGGCGCTAAGGCAAACCGCGCCGGCTTGGCGGAGGCGCTATCGCACGCTCGCGCCGGCGATGTCCTGGTGGTCTGGAAGCTCGATCGGCTCGGCCGAACGATGAAGGGTCTTGTCGACTTGGCTGCCGAGCTGGCCGAAAACGGTATCGGCCTTCGCTCGATCACTGACGGGATCGACACCGCGGGAGCAGCCGGCAAGCTCGTCTTCCACATCCTGGCTGCCATGGCGGAGATGGAGCGCGACCTAAATCGTGAGCGGACCACCGCAGCGTTGATCGTGGCACGGCGCGAAGGCAGGGTAGGCGGTCGTAAAACCGTCATGACGCCCAAACGACTGGAGGCAGCGCGAAAGCTCCTCGCCTCCGGGATGACCATTCGCGAGATCGCACCGACGATCGGGGTCTCGGTTCCTACGCTGTATCGTCACCTCCCGGCACCGGAGCAGGAAGCCATTAGCGCAGAAGTGACTGCTGACTGATGGATCCCCGCTTCGCCGCGATAGCGGAAAGCCTCCAACGGCCCTTTCCTCACGGCGCGCGCCGCCCATCCCCGTAATGCTGGATGCGGGAGGCGGAGTGGTCCGGAAACCAGCCCACACAAGACGCGCTGGAGGATGTCGACTGGTAGCATGGGTGCGATGCCATCAACGTCAAGTCGTTGATGGTCAATCTGGTGATGAGCCTGAAATTGGGGACATCAGAACAGGATCAAGCGATATATAAGATTCAGCCTACCGAACACCGATCAGCCGCACGCTTCGTCCGCCAGCTTTGCAGCAGCTCAATCTGCCTGTTGTGCACTTCGTCGATTATCGTTGGCTCGGCTTCGCGGATCGTATCTGTTGGCACGATTTGAGTTTCCGATTTGAAATGCTTACCGGTGTTCGTTTGATCCAGGAGTTCGCGTAGCAGCTGCCGCCCCCTCAATACGCGGCTCTTGATTGTCCCGACAGGAACCTGTTCGATCGTGGCTGTCTCTTCATAGCTCAAACCCTGGATCCCGATGAGCTGGATGCACCGCTGCTGCTCGGGCGTCAGGCGGGACCACAGGCGACGAACATCGCTCAACGTCACGACCGACTCCTGGTTTGACGCCACAGGAATATCGATGAGTTCGGCGGTTTCGCTCGCATATCCCGCACCTCGACGGCGAACCTGCGACAGAAAGGAGTTGCGGAGGATACGGAAGGTCCAAGCCTTCAAATTCGTACCGGGCTCAAACGACGCGCGGTGGCGCCAGGCCTTCAGCAAGGTTTCCTGAACAAGGTCCTGTGCAGTATCGGAATTCCTGGCCAGCGATCGCGCATAGCTCGCCAGCCTAGGCATCAGGTCGCTCAATGCGGCGCCAAATTCCGACCACTCCTCAGTCGGTACATGCGATCGGTTTCCCAATAGTTCGGACAAGCATAGGCCCCTGTTCGATGAATTTAGGCGGCAATATATACACCGACCGGTTTACTTTTTGGAAAAACGCCACCTGTCCTGGATTGTTCCACTCCCTCAGCGATGACGCCCGATTGGCGAAACAAGCGCGCGATAGAGGGAGGGTGGAAACCGACTACGTGGAAAGGTCTGCAATAGCAGGTCAGCGCCTCTGCCTGCTTGCGAACCAAGCCCAGGCTGCTGGCAGCACCGCAGATGCCATCATCATTGCGCCGACAACATCATGGTCGCGCTGAAGGATCGCGCCGGCGACGAGCAGCCCGGCTGATAGGATGTTGGGATCGGCGCGCCAGGGCGACGTCGGATTTGGGGAAACCGCGCCTCCCTGTAATTCAATCGGCAGCGCGCCCGACCGCGCTACCCGCTCGGCGAAAGCCACCAGCTCGGGCGAGGCGGCGGCCAGCCGGCCAAGGCTAGTCGCCAGCCGGCGTCCGCCCCGCTTGATGCCGGCCGGGCCGATCCGCTCCCGCAGCAGTTCGCGCGCGATCGGTGCGGCGCGCGCCGCGATGTCGAAGCCGGGATCGAGCCGTCGTACGAACCCTTCGGCGATCAACAGGGTCCGCAGCAGCAGGGCCAGATCGGGTGGTAGCGCCAGGCGGTAGGTGCGCAGCAGCGCGAAGACGCGACCGAAGACGTCGGCGAGCTCGATCTGCTGGAGTACCGCCCCGCGAAACTGGCCGATCAGCGCGTCGAGTTCGCGGGTCAGCGCCTGGCGATCGACGTCTGTTTCGCCCGACCATTGCAGAAGCACGTCCGTCACCGATCGCGAGTCCTCGCCGGCGATCGCAAGGACGAGCGTAACAACCTCGTTTCGTCGGGCGGGGCTGAGCACGCCGACCGCCCCGAAGTCGATGAACGCCAGCGACGCATCGGCGAGGACAAAGACATTGCCGGGATGGGGGTCCGCATGGAACCGGCCGTTGAAGATTATCATTCGCAGGACTGCATCTGCATATATGCCGGCGATATCCGCACCGCAGTCTCCCGCTCCATCAAGGATAGCGCGGACGGGCATGCCGTCGAGCCGCTGCTGCACATTGATCCGGCGGCCGACCTGATCCCAGTAGAAGGCGGGCGTGCGAACGCCGAGCGGCTGCAGGAACGCGCCAATGCTCTCGCAGGCTGCCGCTTCGGCACTGAGGTCCATTTCCTGCGACAGGCTCTCCGCGAAGAACCGGAGCAGCTCGTCGGGCCTGAGGCGGCGGATCTCCGGTGAGTGTCTCGCGGCGAGCCGCGCAATGCGGCGGAGCAGCCTCAGGTCGGCATCGACGCGTTCCGCGATCCCCGGTCGGCGTACCTTTACCACGACCTCGGTTCCGTCGCTCAGGGTGGCTGCATGAACCTGCGCGATCGAGGCCGCGGCGATCGGCTCGCGGTCGAAGCTCGCGAACACGTCCGCGATCGGGGAGCCAAGCGCAGCCAGGATCGTCGGCTCCAGCGCCTCGAACGGCAACGGGGTCACCCGGTCCTGCAGCGTCGACAGCGCGCGCACCCATTCCGGCCCGAGCAGGTCTTCACGGGTCGCCAGCACCTGCCCCAGCTTGACCGCAACGGGTCCAAGGTCCCGCAGCAGCGCGACGACCCGCTCGGGCGTACTGACGTCCACCGGCTGCTCGGAACGACCGGGCAGCAGGCCCAGGCGAGAGGCGAGCCCGTTCAGGCCGTGGCGCCCCATGATCTGGATAAGCTCTGCGAGGCGCGCACGCTCACCGATCTGAGGCTCGTCGTCCGTGGCGGGCATCACTTGCTGCAACCATCCCCGTCTCGCGGGCGGTAGCCATCAAGGAACAGGTCGATACCGCGCGAGATACGATCGCGCGCCGCCTCGTCATACGCTGGCGGAGACAACCCCAGCGCTGCACGGCGCATGGGGGCGACCACGACGAGTGTGACGAACTGCTCGGCAGCGAACACGGGGTCGGCCAGCGACAGCTCTCCCTTGGCATTGGCGTGGGCGAGGATCGATGCCACCCACTGGACGGCCCGCTGGTAACCGAAATCGTGGATGTTCGCCGCAAGCGCGGGAAAGCGCACGGCTTGCGCGATGACGACACGTTCCATGGAGGCGATCCGGGGCGTCAGGAGCCACTCGAGCAGGCGATCGGCAATTTCGCGAAGGCGCGATCCGATGTCGGGTTCGTCGCTGCCGGAGGGTTCGAGCGCGCGCAGCTGCGTATCGATCTCGTCGAGGATCACCGCCTCGAACACGCGCGCCTTGCTGCCGAAGCGCGCGTACAGTGTTCGTTTGGAGATGCGCGCCTGTTCGGCGATCATGTCGGCACTGGCGCCATCGAACCCGTGTTCGAAGAACAGTTGGCGAGCGCTCTTGAGGATGTGCGAGGTCAGGCGGAGCGCGTCCTCGGTGGTCGGTCTGCCCATCTTTCGGGGGCGCCGCGCCTTTTTCTTCTCATCATCGCTCAATCTCTTTCTCCTGGACCGAGGATAGCGCGATCCGAGCACTTTGACGAGCAATGCCGCAAGGGCCGTAGGCTCCGTGGCCGCCGGCTCGGACTCCGCCGACGGCTTGAAAACGTTGCAAGCAGATTATTTCCCAGGCTCTGCGTCAGGCTTGTATGTGGGGAGGGACGGAGAGCCTAGACCCAGCCCCTCCTGATCGATACGAACGGCCGTCTCCCTGACGGCGCTTACCTTGCCCCTTACTGAACCTATTGTCTCGACCAGGCGGTCCTGCTGGGCGGTCGCCCGCTCGATCTCGGGCCTCAGAGCCTCGGCGCGGGCAGCGAATCCTTCAGCTGAGTCACGAGCGATCCCTAATTTGCGGTTCGCCTTAGCAAGAGCGGATGGACCGCGATCTTTCAAGGTGACCCTCAGACTTTCGGCGCGATTGCCTGACCGTTGCAAACCCTCTCCCAAGGTAACCATACGCCCTCGCGCACCCATGAGTCCCTCCGACGCCGTTCCAACCTTGTCTGCCCACCCCGCGGAGTTGTGCGCGAGCGCCGCAAGACGCTCGCTCGCGCGCTGCTGCTGAGCGGCACCAAGGTTGAGTGAAACGGAGTCCACGGTGCGGCTGATCTTCTCCACAAGTGCTATCGGGTCTCCCCCACCACCAAGAAGCCCGCCCTCCTTGGCAGGAATGATCGGGAACTCCCCGTCTTTTGCGGCAACGATCGGGAGCGCATCATGTGTTGCGCCATCGAGACTGATGTTCGCCGTTCCGCCTAATGCTGATCGGACAATCGTAGCCTTGACGCCGGTAACGATAGGGATTTCTGGTTCCAAATTGACAGCTACCAGAACCACGGACGGGTCTTGGCTGTCGAATTCGACAGATGTAACATGCCCAGCCGGCACGCCCGAAAATGTCACCGGTGATCCCTTTTCAATGCCGGCGACGCTTCCTGAGAAGCGGATCATATAGGGCCTGCGGTTCCCGTTGCGAGGCTCCAACAGCCACAGCGTAAAGACCAAGGTGCCCAGCAGCAAGCCCGTCACTGCGAGAACCAGAAAGCTGTTCGACCGTGTCTCCATCGAGATGATATCCCATTAAGACGGCAGGTAAGTTTTAGGCCGTACCGTTCCCGCACATCAGCCAGTGCCTGGAGGACGCCGATTCTCGGTGTGCGAACAGCACGGTGAGCCTGCCCTATTGCACATCCCCTCACGATAAGTATACCGTATCGTACCATAAACGGTTTTGGGTGTGATTTTGCCGTTCTCTGAACCCGTCATTCATTCCGAAAACAACATAACGAAAATTTCGGGCGATTGGTTGGCCTCAACGGTCCAATCGGCGGGAGCAACGGCCGATGGCCGTTTGCTGGCTTCAGACGGGCAGATCGACTGGAGCCAATTAGGGCGGGTCGACAGTGCAGGCGCGTTCGCGCTTATTCAGGCGCTTGGTGCCAGCGATCTAGGAAACGATGTACCAGATCGACTTCGGCGTGTCCTAGACATCGTTGCCCCCGCGATCCAGGAACATGCGACCAAAAAACCCAAAAAGTCTTATGGTTTTTTCACACGCTTAGGCCGCAAAGTGGTTGCAGGGCTGAGCGAACTATATGGTAACATCTTGTTCCTGGGCCGCTCTGAGGTGGGCGTTGGAAGAGCGGTTATCAACCCTCGCAGGTTACGCGTGCGAGCGCTAGTAAGCGTGATGCAGCAGGGAAGTCTCGAGGCGCTCCCAATCATCATGACGATGACATTCTTCATCGGGGCAGTGGTGGCTTTGGTCGGCACGAACCTGCTGCAGAACTTGGGGGCATCGGTTTTCACCGTTCAGCTCGTTGGGGTATCGGTGTTGCGCGAGTTTGGGGTGCTAATACCGGCAATTCTTCTGGCTGGCAGATCGACGTCTACATTCGCTGCCCAAATCGGAGCTATGCGAATGAACCAAGAAACAGATGCAATGGTGGTCATGGGTGTCGATCTCACGGAGGCGCTTGTAACCCCACGCGTGCTGGCGATGATCATTACTCTCCCGCTTTTATCAGTCGCAGCGATGATTGCCGGCATTCTTGGTGGCCTGCTTGTGAGCTGGGCTTCTTTAGATATTTCACCAGTGTTTTTCGTAGAGCGTCTTCGGCAGACGGTGGACCTCCAGCATTTCTGGCTTGGTCTGATCAAGACACCTGTAATGGCCATCATCATTGCACTGACTGGCTGCCGCCAGGGAATGGCCGTCCGTGGCGACGTCGAGGTGTTGGGTAGAAACGTCACGACCGCAGTCGTTCAGGCATTGTTCGCCATCATCCTCCTCGATGCAGCTTTCGCCCTCGTTTTCATGAAACTGGACCTGTGATGGCCGAGCGGGAAAGGGTGATCGAAGTACGCAACCTTAAAACAGCGTTCGGTAGAACGGTAATCCATGAAGATTTGGACCTCGACGTCTATCGCGGGGAGATTCTTGGAATAGTTGGCGCTTCGGGCGGCGGAAAATCCGTGTTGCTCAATACGATGTTGGGATTACAGCGACCAGTTTCTGGATCGGTAGTAGTAGACGGTCAGGACATCTTTGATAGTCCTGATCGACAATGGCTCGCATCAAATATGGGCGTGATGTTTCAAAACGGTGCGCTATTTTCATCCCTAACGCTTCAGGAGAATGTCGAAGCGCCGTTTCTTGAACATACTGAGATTCGAGGCGAATTTCTAAGTCGATTGGCCCAGATGAAAGTCTCTCTGGTCGGGCTTGCTAATGATGCAGCCTATAAGCGCCCGGCAGAACTTTCCGGCGGCATGAGAAAACGTGCTGGCGTTGCACGTGCACTAGCGCTCGATCCCAAGCTTCTTTTTTTAGATGAACCAACGGCCGGCCTCGATCCCCTCGCGGCTGCAGAATTTGACGACTTGATCGTATCGCTGCGTGATGCCTTGGAATTGACTGTCGTCATGGTCACCCACGATCTGGACAGCCTGTTTCAAATTTCTGATCGAGTAGCGGTTCTGGCGGACAAAAGGATCGTCGCGTCTGACGCAGTCGAGAAACTGCGTGATTCTGAAGACGAATGGACACGCTCTTATTTTCAAAGCCGAAGAGCACGGCGATTCAACTCAGGTGGCGACTAAATGGAGAGGCATGCCAATTACGCTCTGGTGGGTAGTCTGACAGTTGGTCTGCTGGTGGCAGCGATTGGCTTCATTCTCTGGCTAGGTAACGACCAATTCGGTAAAGGCTTCGACCATTATCGAGTTGTTTTTGACGGACCTGTGCGCGGCCTAACCGAAGGTAGCGAAGTTGATTTTAACGGCATCAAGGTCGGGGAGATCACGAAGCTTCGTGTAGATCCATCGAATTCTCGCCGTGTGATTATCGATGTGAAGGTCGAAGAGAGTACACCCATAAGGGTGGATACATTTGCCTCAAAAGAGTCCCAAGGTGTGACAGGTGTCAGCATTATCCAGTTAACTCCTGGTTCGCCTACAAGGCCACTGCTTCGCGATGCGTCGCGTGAGCAGCCCCCGATAATAAGGGCGAAGCCCGGATCGTTGGATTCGGTGCTGGAAGCGGGAGGGCAGACCCTCGCTAAGGTTTCTGAATCATTCGATCGGGTCAATCGGGTGCTTTCTGACCGAAATATCGCAAAGGTCGATGGCATGCTCGCTGACATCAGATCAGTGACGGCAGAACTTAACAGTCGAAAGGCAATGTTTGCGGATGCTCAAAATGCAATCCGTCGCCTTGATTCAGCGTCGGGTGACATCGAGCAGGCTGCGGCGGCTGCGAGAACCGCTATTCAGGGCGATGGTACGCAAGCCTTTGCAGACATCCGAGAAGCGGCCGCGAATGCGAAGAGCGCGACGAACGATGCACGGGCTTTTATAGCTAAGTTGAACGCGAGTGCAGAAGGTCTTGAGGGGCCAGAAGGTAATCGCGTGGCGGGGGCTCTACGTGGGCTTGAAAAGGCTGCCGAGTCACTCGATCGACTTACCCGACAAATACAGCAAGATCCGCGTTCTGTTCTCGGAAGAGGGAAAGCGCGAGAAATGGAGCTGCCAAAGTGAAAAGTTTGCTAAAGATCTCTTCAGCGCTCCTCTTAGTCTCGCTGTCGGGCTGTGTTGGTGGGCTTCTGGGCGGAGGTAAGCCTGCGGACCTATATTCCTTTCGCAGTGAGCCCCCGCAAAGGCAGCCTGATGCCGATGCACGGGTTGTTGCTGTCCGCCAGCTTTCATTTCCGAATAATCTGCGGCCTGACAGCATTGAAACCAATGCCAACTCGCGGGTTGCTGCTCTCGCAAAAGCACGTTGGTCCCAACCGGTCCCGGAGATGTTCCGTCTAGCTCTGATTGACCAGTTGGAGCAGTCTTCCCGAACGCGAGTTGCGCGAAGCGACTTCCAAAAACCGGCGGACATCATGTCGGCGGAAATTTCGCAGTTCACGGCCACCTTTGATCAGGGACTGAAGGCTCCCCCATTGATCACTATTGTCGTGCGCGCAGAGGTCGCAAGCGGGGCAGCACGTGATGTGGCAGTGCGGTCCTTCGAATCGCGAACAAGAGCCACTGATGCGACGGTGACGTCCATCGTTGCAGCTTATCGTGCTGGCGTCTCCAATATCACACAAGAAATTACCCTGTGGTACAGGAATATCTGAATATTATCATAGTAGATAGGGACGGATATGACGAAATTTTCAGCTGCCTTTACTATCTTGGTACTGACTTTTGCGTCTGCCGGCGCGGCTCAGGAGGGACACAAGGAATCCAAAAATACCGGACCGGATTCAGTTCGATCTATTGCCTCCCAACCAGCTAAAGACGTTGGAGCGGTAAAGCAGGATATCCCACCCATTCTCTTAAGCGCTTCTTCTAACCCATATGATCGGGCATCGACCCGCACCTGCAACGAGATAAAGCGTAATATCGCTGAGTTGGACGATGTTCTCGGACCGGATTTCGATGTAGGAGCGGACCGTAACGAAAATCGTCTTGGTAAAGTGGCGGAAGCTGGTGGAAAGACGATTGTCAACTCGATCATACCTTTTCGTGGCTTGGTGAGGGAAATAACAGGCGCAGCCCCAGCACAACGTCGCCTCAATACCGCAATCGATGCGGGGTTTGCGCGGCGGGGCTTTTTACGGGGAGCCGCCATATCCCGAGGCTGTCGTCTCTGATGAGCTCACGCTAATAAGCTCAGCATTTAAAGATGGGGTACATGTGACTTCCTCGATCATTAAAGATTGGGGGGGGTGGAACAACGCGAACCCAACACTCGCCGCTCTGTCGGGCTGCCGGAGTTAAGCTCCATACGAAAATCAATCAGAACAGGTGGAATAATATCCGAAGCCCACTATGATACGGCGCGGTTTACATATCATAGGGTTGTAGGGGTGACTACACGAAAGTGACGTATCTGCACGGAAAGGGCGAACGGATAGCGAACGTCACGCGGCAAGTAGGGAGTTGACGGCGCGCAGCGGTCGCAAGGCGTCCGGATCGGGTTGATCTTCAACATTCCAGCTATAGTCACCGGTCAGCGAGATATGCTCCCAGCCCAATGGCGCGATGTGGCGTGCGATTTCGTCGGCTGTGCCGATGTCCGCCAGCGCCATTTCGAGATAGCGAGTGTTCCACAAGATGATGGCGGCGACGAGCAGGTTGAGGCCGGAGGCGCGATAGGTCTGGTTCTCGAACCGACGATCGCGCAGTTCGCCGAGCTGGTTGAAGAAGAGCGCGCGGGCGAGCGCGTTGCGGGCTTCGCCTTTGTTGAGGCCCGCCTGGGTGCGCCGGCGCAGGTCGATGTCGCGCAGCCAGTCGAGCATGAAAATGGAGCGTTCGAGGCGGCCCAGCTCGCGTAGTGCGAGGGCCAGTCCGTTCTGTCGCGGATAGGCGGACAAGCGGCGCAGCATTGCCGAAGCAGTGACGGTGCCGGTGCGGATCGACGTGGCGAACCGCAGCAGTTCGTCCCAATGCGCCGCGACATGACCCAATGCGATCGGTTCGGCCGTCATGCCGGCAAGCAAGGGGCCGGATTCTTGGCCGGGAAGGAGGTGTAAACGACGCTCCTTGATGTCGCGCAGGCGCGGCGCGAAGCGGTAGCCGAAGAAGGGCATGAGGCCGAACACATGGTCCGATGCCCCGCCCGTATCGGTGTAGTGCTCCTCGATCGTCAGGCCGGTCTGGTGATACAGCAAGCCATCCAGCACATAGGGCGCTTCGCCAGCGGTCGCCGCGATCACCCGACTTGCGAAGGGGTCATATCGATCCGAGACATGGGTGTAGAAGGCAACGCCTGGTTCGTTGCCGCTGCGCGCGTTGATGTCGCCGATCGCGGCCCCACGGCCCCCGGCATGAAATTGCTGTCCGTCGCTCGACGAAGTGGTGCCGTCTCCCCACAGCGCGGCGAGCGGCATGGCGCGATGGGCGTCGATCAGCCTTCCCAACGCTTCGCCATAGGCGGCTTCGCTGATGTGCCAGTCGTGAAGATGGGCGAGCTGACGCAGACTTGCGCCCCGGCAGGTTTCCGCCATGCGTGTGAGGCCGAGATTGATGCCATCGGCGAGGATGACCGTGAGCAGCGCATTGCGATCGTCGGCTTCCCGGCCCGAACGACGATGGATGAAGCATTCGCTGAACCCGGTCCAGGCATCGACCTCCAGCAGAAGATCGGTGATCTTCACGCGCGGCAGTCGATCATAGGCGGCGCGACGGGCAATCTCGGTGGCGGGCGGTGTTGCCGCCTTCAGCGGCGAGATGATGAGACCGTTTTCGTCAAGCTTAACCTGGGGCAGCTCCCCTTGCCGTGCAAGGACCGTTACCTGCTCGATCGCCGTGTCGAGCCTGGTGCGCCGTTCCTCGATATGGCGCTCGAAATCCGTTTCGATGGCGAGCGGCAACGGCCCCTTCTCGCGCAGCGCCGCAAAGGTCGCCGGCGGTATGAGATAGCTGTCGAAATCGCGAAACTGCCGGCTTCCCGCGACCCATATATCCCCGGCTCGCAACCGCTCGCGTAGTTGCGACAAGGCGCATAGTTCATAAGCGGCACGATCAACGATGCCATCCCGCAGGACGAACGGGCGCCATGCGGGCGGCACAAAGCGTAGCGGCACGCGATCAGGCAAGCGCCGTTTGCCGGTCCGATATAGCTCCGCGATGATGGCCAGCGCTGACAGGAGCCCCTGAACCGCGCCGGCGCCGCGAAACTCGAAGGCGTTGAGAAAAGCGCCGACAAAGAGCTTCACCGTCCGATGCCGCTCGATCAATTCGGCGGTGCGATCGACGGTTTCCGGTCGCCCGAGCACTTCGGCCTGCTCGACGGCCACGGCGAAGTGCTGCCAGTCCAGCGCCTCGATCTGCGCCAGAGAATCCACGCCCTTGCTGCGCGCGTCGATGAGGAGGCGGCAAGACCCCGTGAGCGTCCGGAGGTGGCCTTGCAACTCGCGCACCGTCTTGAGGGCTTTGTCGCGGGTCCGGTTCTCGGCGCGGCGCGCCATGCTGCCCAACAGCTTGTCGAACATCGTCAGGGTGGCGTCGGTCAGGCTTTCCTCAAGCCGGATGCCGGTTGCCGCCAGCGTCGCATGGCGGCGCAGGGCATTGAGTTCGCCAAGGTGCTGGGGTGTGATGCGGCTGCCTTCGTCCGCCAGCCTGTCAAAAGTCAAAGCCGGGATCATGTCGGCACGGGCGCGATCGAGGCCCAGCGCGCGGATATAGGCGAGCCGTTCGATCAGGCGCAGGATGTTGCGCGCTGCCGGCGATTGTGGCGCATTGCGCATCCAGGATAGCCATGTCGCGACCTGCCCCGGTCGTCGGGCCAGCAAATCGTCCAGGCCCTGAAGGGTGTCAGGCAGCAGGCCATTCGTGAGCACTTCATAGGTAAGCTGTTCGGCTTGCTGGCGCGCCCGCCGCAGCACCGCTTCGAGAATCGACGGAGAAGGCTCTGTTGCAAACATGGGGCACGGCCGCGCGGCGTCACCCAGTTGGGGGATTAGGCAGC